>DATCDL010000418.1:0-14049 GCA_036510715.1 Acidobacteriaceae bacterium | reverse complement strand
TTCAACAGGCTGCTGACGAGGGAACGGGCGATCGTGACGGCGATGCCGGGCACGACCCGGGATACGGTGGAGGAGTCGCTGTCGCTGGGCGGAATCCCGCTGCGGCTCATCGATACGGCGGGGCTGCGCTCGGCTGCGGGTGCGGGAGCAGGCGGGGCGGAGTTTCCGGCTATCGACGTCGCCGAGCAGCACGGAATTGCGCGGTCGCAGGAGGCACTCGCAGATGCCGACCTAGTGCTGCTGATCCATGACGCGACGCTGGAGGTGACTGCGGACGAGGTGCGGCTGAGGAAGTCGCTGGGGGGGCGGCCTCATTTGGTGATTCACAACAAGATTGACTTACTGGGAAACGGCGGCGATGCGCCGGAGGCCGAGGTGATTCGCACCAGCGCGGTGAGTGGAGCAGGGCTGGACGAGCTGCGCGAGGCAATCCTGGAGCGGCTTGGCGCTGCCGGCGCTGTGGCAGATATAGGATCGCTGAATAACCTGCGCCAGCAGGAGGCCGTGGGGGCCGCGCTGGCTGGACTCTTGGACGCGGCTGCTGCGAACACCGCTGCGCTGCCCCATGAGCTGATCCTGCTTGACCTGCACAGTGCGCTGCGGGCGCTCGATTCGCTGACGGGCATCACCACGCCGGATGACATCCTCGCGCGCATCTTCTCGACCTTCTGCATCGGCAAATGATAGATAAATAGCTTATCATCAATATCTTACGCAGCTTCTACGGAGAGCGGATCAGAGGCAACCGTTGCTCGGGCGTCGCCCTGGGAGGGAGTATTGATCACTTCCCCCTTTGGTTCTGGATCTCTCCGATCCGTGTGTAGACTCGTTTTCCTGCCAGCCACACATCCTCGACGAGGACCTCGTTCTGCCAGCGGAACCTTAGGATATCAGCGCGAGAGCCGGGTTTTAGCTGACCCCGGGCTGCTGCAAATCGTCCCGGATTGGCGGTGGCCATGGTGAGCGCTTCGTGAAGGGACACCCCTGCCAGGCGGACGAGATTGCCCACGCACTGCGCCAGGGAAGCCGTGGCCCCTGCGAGAAGCTCCGAACCGGGAACGCATAACCTGCCATCAGGCCGGAGCTCTACACGACCCCCGACAGGGGTGGTGTAGAAACCAGCCGGCATGCCAGCGAGCGCGACCATGTCGGACACAAGTATCGAGCGCTCTATACCCTTTGCGCGCAGGATAACTTTCAGAAGATCCGATGGAAGATGATGGCCATCTGCGATGAACGTTGCGGTAAGACGGTCGTCGGCTAACTGCGCCCAGATCGGATTGTCATGCCGCGAGATCTGTGTGGCGATCCCATTTCCCAGATGTGTCGAAAGGCGAGCGCCGGCATCGACTGCCTGATGAATCTGCTCAGGCGAAGCGTGGGTGTGGCCGATCGCAACGCGAACGCCTTGCTCAACCAGCGCAGCGATGTATCCAGTGGATTCGGCAAAATGGGGGGACATGGTCACCATACCGATGTGACCATCGGCCAGTTGCTGCCATCGCTCGAATTTTTTGAGGGAAGGAGGACAGACGGCCTCTGCGGCATGGGCCCCTCGATACCCATCCAGAGGTGAGATGTGAGGGCCTTCCAGGTGGATAAACGGTATACATGCGGCCACCCGCGGTTGACTCCGGAGAGCTTCGGCGATCACGCTGAGAGCGTGGCAGATCTTCTCTTCCGGAGCCGTGATGATCGTCGGCGCAAAACAGGTCACGCCCCTGGAGAGCATCACGTCGACCAACTCAAGGATCGTCCCCGTTTCCAGTTGGTCTGAATTCACGTCAAAACCGGCGGAGCCATTTACCTGCAGGTCGACCAGGCCGGGAGAAAGAAAGAAGTCGCTCTGGGCGGACGACTTCTCAACGCGGGTGATCACACCCTTCTCCACATGGATTGCAAGGCAGTTTCCGCTCTGCGGGTCACGACCGGTAATGGTTATTTCACTCATGACACGCACTGATCGAACCGGATTCCCTATCGAGGTACAGGGTACATCTGGGGTGGGTGCGGAGCACTGTCGCAGGGCAGTCTCCGCTGATCGGTGACTCGAGCGCAGCCTGCACCGCGGCGCTTTTGTGTCGGCCGGGCACGCAGCAGAACAGTTCGTGCCCGCCCAGCAGCGTAGGTATTGTGAGTGTGATCGCACGTCTCGGAACATCGTCAAGCGTGGCGAAGCAGCCATCAAGAACTTGCTGCTCGCGGCACATCTGGTCCAGCGTCACAACCTTGACTGGAAGAGGGTCTTGCAAGTCCGCTGGCGGATCGTTGAAGGCGAGGTGCCCATTCGTGCCAATGCCTAGCAGGACGAGGTCGATAGGAGCCTCAGCCAGGAGCCCCGAGTAAGCACGACATGCTGCTTCGGGATCGTTCCTGGGATCGATTGGCTCGAACCGAATGGATGGGAGGTGATCGATGAACTCCCCCTTGAGCCAGTTTGCGAAGCGCTGTGGCGCATCCTCCGGCAGACCGATGTACTCGTCCATATGGAAGGCCGTGACGCGCTGCCAGTCGATGCCGGGCTCACAACGAAGCGCGGCCAGCATCTCGCTCTGGCTTGGGGCCGCTGCCAGAATCAGGCGAAGGTGGTCTTTGCGGCGCAGACCTTCGCGCAACGCATCAGCAATATCGCGAGCAGCCAATCGGCCAAGCTCGACGCGCGTTTCCGCTATATGAACTCTCATGACCTTCTCCGACCGTCAGTTCCGTAAACCAGCCACGCTATGAGACAGGGATCGGGTCGCGTATCGCGATTCCGCCTGTCCCGTCTCCCTCGACCACGGTTATAGGCGCCTCGGGCTCGCCGCGCATGGTGTAGCGATAAACAAAAAAGACGAGGATAGCAGTCGAGCTCAACGCAAACCCGAACCAGAACGCAACGATATAACTGCCAGTCCACCGGATCAGGAAGCCGGAGATGGCGATGACGGTGCCGGTGCAGAAGTTGCGCACCAGAGCAACTGTCGAGGTGTAGGAACCGGTGTCGGCGAAGTCCATCGACTTCCATAAAATCGTGTCTCCTGCCACTTGCAAGGGGACGAAGAGAAAGAACAAAGACATGAGAAGCAACAGCCAATGGTAGTTGGTGGCATAGATCGAGCAGAGCGCGAGTGAGAACATCAAGACCCACCCGATGCATAGCGCCAGGTAGCTTCCGAAGCGGTCGATCAGCCAGCCTGCCGGATACGAGAAAAGGAATTGCAGGACAAGTCCCCACGACATGGCGGCGCCGGTTTCGCCGATCGTGAGATGCAACTTGCTCACTGAAAAAAACCAGACCCAGGTCTTGAAGATCATGGGAAAGGCGTTCAGCAACGCGATGGCGAGGATCAGCACCATGATTCGCTTGTCACGGCAAGCGATCTTGATTGGCGCCAGTATATTGAAACTGCGTTTCGCCGGGTGATGGATTGGCGGTTCCTTGATCCGCCAGAGAGCGAGAAGCGTCATGCTCGTCATGACGGTGGCGCCGATGAAAAACACACGTGCCGGGTGAGTGTCCGCCATCTTCGCGCCCAAGCGTGTGGAGAGAAATCCGGCGGCGCTAATCGTGATCGCCACCAGGCCTGAGACTCGCGCGAGGACATCCTTAGAGACGCAGTCGATTCCCAAGAGCGGATAACTCGAGGCCTTCACATCGTTGAAGAAGAAGTAGATGAGCATCAACCCCATGAGCAGCCACTTTTGCGTAAACAGGGGGAAGAGGACGAGGGCCAACAGGATGAATGGCAGGGACAGTAAAGTGAAGGGGGTCCGCCGGCCCAGGCGGCTCGTGCAGTGGTCGCTCTTCCACGAGACGTACATGACCAGGAAACTAACGGCCCATAGGTTGATGGAGACAATCAGGCCCACACTGGATTGACTGACTCCGAGGGACTTAAGACGAAGATTCATCAACGGTTCGAGGATGGTCTGAGCGAGCGACGATCCGAAGTGGCCGAAGGTAATCCAGAGCACATTGCGCCACATCAGCTTCCGATCGGAGTAATAGCGGGTGAGCGTTGTGGCTGCGGCCAAAGCCGCTTCTGTGGCTCCTGGAGGTGACTCAGCGATTTGTGCGCTGTTTCCGTCCTGCATCATCCTTGCCTCCAGGTCCGCTCGTAGATGGTTGTCGATTTCAATGATCTATTTCAGCTCATCGAGACGAACCAGTCGACTTTCGGTTGCGGACAGTTCTGCGGCGAAGCAAAGCCGCGTCGTTTCCAGAGCGTCGCGAGGGTTGATACTCGGCGGCTCACCTTCGGCGACGCGTCGCACAATATCGAGAGCCTGGTCGTGGGTATTGTGGAAGTAGGCGAAGTCGCGCTCCGGATCCCATGTCTCGTTCTGCACCCATGCGCTGGTCTGGCCGTAGTCGTCTTCGCCGAACTCCCACCGCTTGATTGTCCGTGGAAAGACGTCGGTCTCGGCAGCGCCCTTGTCACCGTAGATCATGTAGCGAAGCGCGTGACCGTCGCCGGCCTGTTGTGAGACCGCATTCTGCAGCGGGTCTCCCTTGAATGTGCTGGCAGGCCCCATCATGAAGGTGAGATGACCGACAGCACCGTTCTTGAAGCGGAAGGTGCAGTGATAGTTATCGTGGACCTCATAGTAAGAGATCAGGTTTGGAGCACACGTCGCATATACCTCTTCCACCGAGTCACCGACCCACCAGCGAACCAGGTCCACGTAGTGACTGAGCTTCTCTCCAAACATTCCGCCGCTTGTCTCTGAAGCTACGCGCCACACAGCATCACGCCCCCAGGCGCTTGTCAGGTACGTGCATTGCGCATTGAGTACGCGTCCCAGGAGGCCACCGTCAATCCACTCCTTCACGGTGGTATAGAGGTGCGAGTAACGCAGCTCGAAGCCGACCTGGAGGAACCCCTTCGTCCGTTCAGCTGCCTCCACCATAGCTTCGGCGTCCGCAAGTGTGGTCGCCATTGGCTTCTCGCACATCACGGCCTTCCCGGCCTCGAGCGCCGCCACGGTCAGTTCTTTATGTGCATTGTTCGAGGCCGTGACGAAGACGAGCTTGATCTCCGGATCCCGCAGTATTTCGTCGAGGGATGCCGCGGTCTTCACGCCGAAGCTTTGCTTCAACTTCTCCATGCTTTCAGGCTTCAGGTCGAAGACGGTGATGCCACGGACCAGCGGAGTGTCCGCAAGATGACGCAGGATGTTTTCCCCCATCTGACCGCAGCCCAGGACTGCCACCTCGATTGATTGTTCACTGCTCAAGCTTTCACCTCCGCATCTGTTGTGTTGACCGCCGCTTTTGTGAAGACCGCGCGATTCGTGTTGAGCGTCTTCCAACTCTCCTCGCCAATCGGCACCAAGGGATCGAGCCGGAAACCAGATGTCTCTTGGAGCTCGAGCGCTCCCTGAGCGTAGAGAGTGCCTGCTCCCTGGGCTACGTTGTAGGTCACGTCGACCGGCACTGTAAAGGTGAATTCGCTGGCTCCATGGCGAAGCCGGCGGAGACCCATCGCCATCATTCGCTGGGTCTCCTCTTCCCATAGCAGACACTCGCAATCACACTCGACGCCGAGCGCTGCCAACGTGGCGTAGCCAAATTGGATGCGAGCGCCTTGCGGCAGCAGGACCGTTCCGTCAACGCAGGTAGTTTGTCCACATCGCGAACCGAGCGCCACGAGGAACGAGCCCTGCTTCACCGGTTCACGAGCTTCCAGGCGCCAGCGGCGATAGTGCGGAAAGCGTCCTTCGCTGATGTCTTCCTGACCCGTGTTGTTCAGCCCGTAGATGTACCCCGGGACCCAGGTGGGTTCTTCCACGACGACACGCGCGGAAGGGTAACTGTTCAGGATCTGAACGAAGATCTCTCCTGCTTCTGCATCCTCCAAACCTTTATTACCACCTTTAATTCCCGCGATCAGGTTCGCCTGGCCGCCTGTGAGGCGGTATTGCCTGCCGCCGAGATCCGTCACCGATCCGGAGCAGTGAAGGTGCGTCGCGAACCGTATCGCTCGCTCGCCATGGAAGGAATCCGACAGGAGAATAATCCCTGTCTTGCGATCGAGAACAAACACCCTGTCAGCTTGTCGCACGCAGAGTTTCGGATCGAGCGCATACGTGACGACGATGTGGGCGTAGAGATAGCGCTCATCGATGAGACAACGTCGGATGACAGCACATCTCTCGGGCGAAACGGCGCCGTTCAGATACTGGCCGTTGGTCAGCACACCGCCGCCCTCAAAGCACATGGTATTGGTCAACGCGCTGTTGAGACCGTAGGACCCCATGTTGATGTTGCAGATGACCGGGGTTCCGTCGACGGTGACCTCCAGCGCTCCCATCGACGGTGCAAACTCGCGGTTATGCGGCATCAGATGGAAGACAGCCTTCCTCCCTGCCTTGGGGCCGCCACTTACGGACACCGCCATCGTGTGCTCGCCACGCACGCACGCGATTAGATCGCCCACATCCTTTGCAAATAGCGGCCGATCCGGGAGGGACGCGATGGCGCCGGAAGTCTGCGGCGCATACAGCAGGTCGAAAATCCCAGGCACCAACTTGCCCGTCGCACGCCTCTCTCTGTCTGCGAAGGCGCGGTAGATGGATTCGATGCCCGGCGTAGGGTGGAAGCGACAAAGGAACGCGGTAAGAAATCGGTGCTCGCGCGTCCGCAGCCCGCGCTGGAGCTCCTGACTGTTCGGCACTTCGAAGCTAGCCAGCAGTGCCTCTCCGAGATGGTCAAGGAAAGCGCTCGTGTCGAGCTCGCGCCTCTTTCCACCAAAGGTCTGCGCGGCTGCGAGGTAAAGAACAAGGTGGAAGGGGAAGTATGTCGCCCAGGCTGCCTTGCCGCTGTCCGGAAACAGCTTCAGGCTTTCGCAGAACAGGCCATGGAAGAGCGGCAGCGCGCGGCGTGCGATCGCAAGCTCCTCGAAAAACGCCATGCAGGCGATTGCGGTGCCGTTCCATGCACCGAGCGTGTGCGGGTCGATGGCTGGACACCCCATGTATCCACGCTGCAGCAGGGTGAAGTCGTACACCTTCCCGATGTACTCTTCTGCCTTCGCTAGCATGGCGTTGCGTTCGGATTCGTTCAGTAGGGGTTGCAGATAGTCCCAGCCAAGCGCTGTAAGGTAAAGTCGCAGGCTGATGCCGCGATCGTTGTCACCGCCCATCAGCAGAGGATCGGGGCGGCCGCTCCAGGTTGGCGCGTACGCAAGTTCGAGGATTCGGTCCTTGGCCCGTACCCCGATCACCGGATCGCCCGTAAGTGCATAGAAGAGGCAGGCCAGCTCGAGCGTCCCCTGGCTGTTGTCCGTCAGGAAGACCAGGTCCTCGGTGGACAACTGCTTCCGCAGCTCCTCGAACTCGGTAGTACCTTGCCAGCGTTCGCGGACCCGCTCCACTTCGTGCGGATGAAGAAAGATGCGTGGATGACTGGTCGCCGCTGGTTCCAGCGAGACTGGATGTCGATCGTCTTTGCGCAGTTCCAGGTACGAAAGCTTTCCCCAGTCCATGCGCTGGCGGTCACGCTCGATCAACTCCAGAACGAGTTCGTTGTCGCCGTCCTGCGCTTCGAAACCGAACTCTGCGGTAAGACGCCCCTCCGCGATCTCCTCCGGCCCCGGCATAGAGAACCAGAGTCCGCCTTTGAGCTTGCCATTGATGTACGTGCAAACCATCAGCATGGCCATCACATTGTGGATGTGATCGAGATCCCATGGTCCGACCGGCACTCGCTTGCCGTCAGGGACTCGGACCATCTCGATCATGGCGGTCGCCATGTCGAACGATCCAGGCGTGGTCTCGATACGACCGCGATAGAGGCCTGTCGGCAGAGAAAGACGCACGACTAGACGATGCTTGGTCGCCTGGATGTCGGTGACACCACCGGTGATGTCAACCAGCTCGACATCATCGGCCCGGCTGAACTGAGAGGTGACCGGCTTAAGGTAAGCGATCAAATCACTATTTTTCATCGTCTCCGTCCAGCCCTCTGGTGGCTGGTACTTTGCATGCAATTGATATTAGGTGAAGACACCCGGTGAGCGTTTGGTGCGGACGAGCCAGGCTGTTGGAAGAATTGCCCTGTGTAACTTCTGGGTTTGAAACAGGGGAAACACGGCGCCGGACCTCGGTTTGTGCTGCCATCCGATAGCCAGACGCCGTGTAATACAGATGATTGTTTCAGCCGGCGTGTGAGACCGGGTTAGAAGTTGTATTTCAAGGCGAGTTGGATGTTGCGCGCCCCCTGCGAATTACTGATCACTCCCAGAGTAGGACCGAGTTGGGTGTTCGGCGCGTTCAGGATCGGGTGATTGAAGGTATTCAGGAACTCGCCGCGCAGTTCGAGGTTTTGCTGAGCGTGAACCGGGAACGACTTGGAGATACCCATGTCGATGTTCTGCTCCCCGGGTCCGTATACCGACCCGATGCTGCAGGTACCGAAGCCTGAGGCGGCCTGGGAGTACGGAGTGGGAGAGAACCACTGGTAGCCTTTCAACCCCCCAGTGGCCGGCTGCTTGTGCAGAACCTGGGGCGGAGCATTGCAATCCGGGCGAGGACCAAGAGATCTGGTGCCCGAAGCGTCGTTCGCGCTGAGGGTAAGCGGGAAACCTCCGCGGAAGGTTGGAATCACGCTCAGCCGCCAGTCGCCCAGGGCCGCATTGGCCAGCTTATTCAAGTTGGCGCCATAGGTGCGGCCCCGCCCAAAGGGCAGATCGTAGATCATGTAGCCGGTAAAATTGCCCTTGACGTTGTAGTAGCAGCTGCCGTAATCCGCCCTCGTATTGTAAACGTTCTGGTACCATGCGTTCTGGCTGGCGGACTGCGTTCCACTGGGTTCGCCGAAGAATCCAGTGCCGTCAGTAAGGCAGTGGGCCCATGTGTAGCTGGCTTGGTACGAGAGGCCGTGGTTCAGGCGCCCCTGTAGCTCAAACTGCAGGGCGTTGTAGTTCTGCGTTGCCCCGGTGTAGGTCGCCAGGATCTCTGTTACCTCGGCGGCAACAGTTTGGTTTTGCAAGAAGAACGGCGCGGGTGCAATCGTGCCATCCGACTCCAGGACTTTCTGAGAGATGTCTTTCGGCTGGTCTAGATGCCGGGTCTGTTGACCAACATAGCCAATCTGGAATGTCATGGTGTTCGTCAGCTCGTGCTGGATAAAGAAGCTCCACTGACTCGAAGCCGCCGACCGCACATTAGGGTCATACGCGCGAAGCACCGCTCTTGTATAGCATGCGGTAGTATATTGCTCGAGTCCCGCCAGAGTACACGCAGTTGTGGGAGTGAGTGGGGCGAAGCCTTGATCCAGACTTGTGGTCGGATAGGGGAGAGCACTGTAGTTGGCCAACGCTAACGCCGAAGAGGGAGGATTTTCAGGTAGGCGCAGGCCCTGGCCGGTGCCTTCCATGAATGACGAAAGACCGTATGCGAGGCGGAATGTCGTTTTCTCCCGGGGCGTGTAAGCCATACCAATTCTCGGCTGATAGTTATCGATTCCGTTGTAGGCGTTGTACAGGGCACGGGGGTTTCCGTTCTGTCCGGGTAGCTCGAGCAAGCCGGTGGTCGGATTCCAGTTAACCTGCTTGTCGTGTGCTTCGTACCAGGGCGTATGATCCTCGTACCGCAGCCCCAGATTGAAGACCAGGTTGTGGGAGACCTTCCAGTCGTCCTGAATGAATGCTCCAAAGATGTTTCCGCGCTGACCCCAGCTTGAGCTAGGTGAGCCGGCCCCAACCGTGTTTGGAAGCCCGAGCATGAAGTCCGACTCGGCGCGCCCTGAGTACTGCCCGTTGAAGTTGAAGTATCCCGCCAGGCCGTTGTTGCCTGAGAAGTCACCGTCCATGCGAAGACGCCACCCCTGGAAACCGATGCGCAGGCTGTGCTTTCCATGCGTGTAGTTCAGCACGTTTTGGTACTGGATGACGGTGCTGGCGTCGGCCGTGAGGGAGCTCTTGTTGCCAAACGCCACCGTGCTGCCCTCGGCACCCGTCACGTTGGTGTTAGCAGAGAATTGCATCGCAGGCAGAATGCTGGAGGGAAGGGCTGGTATGCCAAACGTAGTGCCCGGGTTGCTTATGTTGTTCCCAGAAGCTCCGCTGTTGACCCTAACGTAGTTGACTCCGAGACGTGCGTCGTTAACCAGATTGGTAGTAAACGCCCTGGTATAGCCGCCGACGGTGTTCCAGACCGAGGCAGCGCTGTGGGTGTTGTACGCCAACGTGTAGGAGTGGTTTACGGGATTTACCGTTTGGCTCTCCGAGTAACGGGCAAAGGCATGGTTCTTGTCGTTGATTGCCCAGTCCAGCCTTCCGTCTCCCTGGTTCACGTTGACCTGGCTGTTGGTGATGTCGTTCGCATTGAGGGACAGACCGCCGTTGATAGGCGTGGGATAGTACGACGAGCCCGCGATCTTCAACGCCGCCTGGCTCAACATGCCGTTAGGAATGACGTTGCCTACGAAGGGTGTCCCGGTAACCGGATTTTTGATGACAATACCCGCAGCCAGCAACTCAGAGAAGTCGCCAGTCCGCTCCTTGGCGGTGAGTACCGAGAATTGGTTGGTGGTGGACGGGAAATCGTAACGCTCGCCCTCGTAATCGGCGAAGAAAAAAAGTTTGTTTCTCAAGATCGGGCCTCCGACTGCGGCGCCGAACTGGTTCCAACGCATAGCCTGGCGGGGACTGAATGGAGCTCTGAGCTTGTTTTGCCACTGGTTAGCGTTGAGAACATTGTTGCGGAAGAACTCAAAGACTGAACCATGCAGTGAGTTGGTTCCACCCTTGATCGTTGCACTGATAACGCCGCCCATGTAGTTACCGAAATCGGCTGGCGCATTCTGCGAGATCAGGTTGAACTCCTGGATGGCGTCAGGCTGCGGCGCGTATGCGACGAAGTTATCCGTCATCTGGTTGTTGTCCATGCCATCGAGGACGTAATCGTTGGCCGTGAAACGATTGCCGTTGATATCGGGGCGCTCGTTTTGGCCTGTCGTCTGGCCGTTGGCGAATCCACTTGGATTCGGCGTGACCGAACCCGGAGCCAGCAGCGTGAGCTGCATGTAGTTGCGGCTAGCCAGCGGAAGGTCGACATTGGTACGTGCGTCAATCACCGTGCTCACTTCGGTCGTCTCCGTCTGCAGCAGCGGCGCCCCACTGGTCACCTCGACCGTCTCGCTGGCCTGACCGACGACCAATTGCATGTTGACCACAGCGACCTGATTAAGCTGCAGTTCAATCGGCGTCTGCACGGCCGTGCGGAAGCCCGGAGCCGTTACCCGGACCTCGTAGCGTCCGACTGGAAGCCGTGTAAGGGTGTAGGCACCCGCCGAATTTGTGTGTGCCGGCCAAACCGTGCCGCGGTCCAGGTCCTGGGCCTTGATTTCCGCATTGACCACGATCCGACCCGTGGGATCCGTGACGATGCCATTGATGGTCGCGGTCACCTCCTGTGCACGCGCAGAGAGCCCCGAACAGCAGACTGCAAGGATGAAAAAGAACAATACCCGTACGCCTGAGTGGCTTTTCACGAAGCGCGATGCCATTGTGTTCATGGTCACTTGGACCTCCCTAGAATGTTTTGGAAAACGGGACCTATCTTCTCCAGTTGACTCTTGGTTCCGCAATACGAAACAAGTGTTTGTATTGCGGATATACTGGTTGAGAATGAACGTAGCTGAAGTCACGTTGCGCTGTCAAGCCCCACTGTGAGAGGGTGGCTGTATGAAACGGAAATCCACTGCCATGAGCTCCACGCTACGCTGCCTGAAGGTCTTGGAATTTCTCGCTGAAGAGCCCTTCGAGCTTACGTTCACAGATATTGCGGCCATGCTTGATAGTCCGAAGGGCTCAGCACATCGACTCTGCACCACCCTAATGGAAGCGAACCTCATCACACAGCAACCCGTAACGAAGCGGTATATGCTCAACAGCCACGCGTTGTGGGTCGGCTCGGGGTACCTGCGTCATTCGCCGCTCTACCGCGCTGCGTTCTTCCCCATGCAGGAGCTCGCACGCCAGGTGCCGGGCACTGTGCAGCTCGGCGTGCTCGATCAGGACTACGTGCTTTTCATCCATTCTGTGGGTTACTCAGGCGCACCGCACGCATTCGCGAATGTCGGTCTGCGACGCCCGCTCAATGCGACCGCGTCAGGAAAGATCTTCCTCGCAGGAATGGCTCCCGACGACGTAGAGCGCATCATGGCAAAAAGCACGGAGAAGTACACCATCAACACCATTACCTCGCTTCCGAAGATGAAGCAGGAGATAGCGCAAGTGCGTAAGATGCGCTATGCCCGCAATATTGAAGAGCTGCTGCCGGGGTACTGGGTGCTTGCCGCCGCCGTCGGCGGACGGGAGGGCAATCCTTCTGCCGTAATCAGTGTTACGCTGCCACTCGAAGAATTCTCCGCGGAAAATGAGACGAGCATTGCGGGCCTGGTAAAGGAAGCGGCGCGCAAGGCATCGCTGCAGCTTGGGCATGTAGGTGCCGCGAGCGGTATGGGCTCCAAGCCGCAGCCGGGCAAGCCCATCACTACGCACAACTCGCGCGGGACCGTGCACAGTGATGACCATGCAACTTAGCTTGAGTCACCTCGGCTATCAGCCGACCAGCCCAAAGACATTGACGCTGGTCGCCGGCGACGCACAGGGCCTTCCCGATCGGATTCCATTTTATCTTCGCCAGAACTGTCTGCGACTTCCACGCGATACACCGCGTGCTGCTGCTGGATTCTCCGCGCGATTCCCTGCTCCCTACGACCTGTTGCAAGGGAAATTGCTGCTGGATGCCACTTCCCCTCTGCTCTATCAGAACGAGTTGCGCCGCATGGAAACGCGCTGGGGCACCTTGTGGCAGGCAGACTTCAGCGACTTCAGCACGCCGGGTAGCTACCAGATTGAGATCGACGAGCAGATCTCGCCACCCTTTGCGATTCGCGAACGCATCTACGATCGCATCATCCTGGGCTACCTCACCTTCCTCAAGTCCCAGCGGTGCGGCTGCTCCATCTTTGGCATTCACGATGCGTGTCATCTCGACGATGGTGTCCTGGACGTCGATGGATCAACCTACGAGGCTACCGGTGGATGGCACGATGCGGGCGACTTTCGCAAGTGGTTGGCATTCACGCTTCCGCATATCGAAGCCCTTCTCACCATTCAGGAGCGCTGCGGAGAGGATCTTCAACTAGGTGGCGAGCCCCCCGATGCTGTGCTGGAAGAGCTGCGCTGGGGCAATCGCTTCTTCCATCGCATGATCGCTACATCGGGACAGGTATACGAGGATGTCGCCGGCGGCAGCGCTCCTGTGGGGAGTGGTCTCTCCTACGAGCGCCACTGGTGGTTTGAGAATCATCCCGGCTGCTTCGGCGATGCCAGCGACAATCGGTGGACTGACAACATCCCGGACTCGGGTGATGAGCGCATGGTCCGCACAACTTACAACCCGCTTGTGCAGTGGAGCTTCGTGCAGATGCAGGCACGGGCTGCGCGACATCTTCCTTCCACAGAGTCGCACGCATGCCATATGTTGCTCCGCCGCGCCGCCGACTACGGGACGCAGCGCGGGCACGACGGGCGCACTCTGTTCGTCGCTGCCGAGTTGCGGGCACGGCTGGAGATGCTGTTCGTCTCCGACGAGAACGAAGAAGTCAGCCGGATCCTCACGCTCGCGCAGCAGCTATTGCAGCGCCAGGTAATTGGTGACGACGGGCTAGCCGGGTTTTTCGTCGAAGACGATGCAGCGACGGACGCCTTTCGCTCCATCGCCTTTGCCGTGGAGCCGGCGTTCGCGCTGCTGCGGCTTTGGGAGTTGCGCTCGCGGCTTCCCTCCGCCGCACCGGCGAACCGGGCACGCGAGGCAGTGATCGCGTATGTGGAGCGCTACCTGCTCGCCGATAGCGCCAGTAACCCGTTCCGCCTGACGCCGTACGGCGTCTACATGCATCCTCCGGAGCCTGGGCGCCAACTCTTCCGCGACGCGGGCGCGGGTTACGGCGTGCGGACGTTCATGCACCCGTTCAACGCGCAGGGCATCGTGCACGGGACCAGTTCGGTGCTGATGGCGCACGCGCATCTGCTCGCACGGGGGGCTGTCCTA
>DATCDL010000417.1:0-7490 GCA_036510715.1 Acidobacteriaceae bacterium | reverse complement strand
CAACAGAGAGGCGAGTGCCTTGTCTCGGTGGCCACGGCGGAAAAGCCAGCGGGGCGACTCTGCGATGAAGAGACTGCCAAACGCGAAGAGCACACCCGGCGGCAGCGACACCCAGAAGATGTGTCTCCATGCCTCATTCTGAACTCTAAAAAGAGCGAGGCGTTGCCGGTGGCACCGACAGCCTGCACGCGATAGCTGTAGTACATACCGATCACTCTTTGCTTTTGAGTCGAACACTGTTCAACCGTGCTATGACTTGGCGTGCCATGCGGGCGCATAGTCGCTCTGGGAAGGCGTGGGGTATGTCGGAGCGTCTTGGACTGCCTCTACCGGCGCTTGCAGCTCAGAGACGGTCGCAGCACGAGGACTCTGCACATTGAGTGTTACCTCGCGCTGTTGCGCCGCACAGCGAGCTGCCCATTCCTCATCTGAGCCGTGGTTGATTACATACATCACACTCTGCGGCTGCTTGACTTCAACTTGGATGTTCTGAGGATCGTTTTCGCGATAGCGGTGTCTTGCCTTCAAAATGAAGAACGCATTTACGTTCGCACCTTTATTGAGCGCGGCAGCTTGAACGATCAGCGAATGCAAGTAGAGACGTTCCGTTTCGCGTCCCATTTCCAACGCTTCCTGCAACGTGTCGTCTTCTTCGCACCATCGCTTGAACGTTGCTCGACCTACGCCTAGAGCCTTGGCGATACGATGATGGCATGTCCCTTGGACGCTAAGTCTTGAATGGTCGCAGCAGCTTTGTTCGGCGGATTCTTACGAATTGCGAGCATGGAGACTCCAGGTCGAAAAAGTGAGGGACACGCCCGAGCGTGCCCCTCTGTTTGCCGACGGCGCTGCAACGTCGATTAGTGGCTGATAAGGTATGCCAGCGGAATTGTTTTGAGATGGAATGCGGAGCGCGTCCAGTTTGCAGGCAATGCCAGCTCTGCAAGCAATGGGCTTTCACCCGCAACAGATACGTTCTTAAACGACATTCCGAGCGGATGGGAAGCAGAGTTGAAACGTGAGTGTAACATCGTGTTTCCGCCTCCATTTCCAGCCGACGGAATGCGGAAAACCTCAGTCGAAAATCCCGTCCGTGGCTCGCTCACACCGAACCCGAACGCTCGCGGCCCCATAAGCACCGTAACGTATAGACCCGCTGTTGACGTGGTGAGATTGTCATCGACAATAACGCCCATGCCTTTGTAAGTCGGAATATCGAGCGAGTTGTCAGACGGCTTGAAAAACGTAATTTCATCGTTTTTCAATGCTTCGCCGTAAATCTTCGAGTGCATGGCGATCATCTTTACATCACTCAAACGGTCGCCCAGAGTCAACGCGGTATCAATCACCGATTTACCGTTGAACGATGACGCAGGATTACCGTTAGCAAGGTTCCCTGCCAGACCGGAGATGTCATTCACCATGTCCGATCCGTTGTTGGCGACGTTGGAATAGAGAACGCCGAGCATCGATGCAATGATGCGGCGCTCATACTGGCGATCCCAATATGCTTGTACCCGGCTTTGAACGCGGGCGAGTGCCTCCGAACCTGCGAGTTCCGAAGCCAATGACATCTCACTCCAGCTCTGATGGAGGAAATGCTTTCTGACGACCTGCGGTACAGCGGTGAGTTTGAGCGGCGTGCTGAGTACGGCGATATTGTCGCTGGAAATGTCAGTCTCGCTCTCGCCGTCATCCGACCAAACCGGCACGGTGAACTGCGCGGAGCCCGCTTGAAGTTGCTCGCTGATGAGTCCATTGGGAAGAGCTACACCGGACTGAAATATGGCCGTGCTGACCATGCTGTTTTCGACAATGTAGGCACTGAATTCTGCCGGAACGACTACGTCTGCAATTTGTGTTTGAGCCATGTGGCTAACCTCGAATCAAAATGAAGTGCTTTGATCCAGGTTTGGCCGACGGGCTTAGACCCGCTCGACTACTGCCGAGGGCGTTCCATGGTGCATAGCGCGACTGCGCTAGAGAGACACTAGCGCAGTTGCGATCATTGTGCAAGCCTTTTTGCAACAAAGACTTAGATGGATATTGGTGGACGCTTGTCTATTCCGAAGTGGCTTTAGGGGTGGCCCAAGAGAGGTTGCTGCATTCCTTGGGGATGTCGGTAATGTTCCGCTCGCGAAGGGTGGTGTCCAATGCGGCGCTACAACTTCTAAACCTCGCTGTGTTATCCACGATCCTAGGATCGGCGTCCGCCTTGGCGCTCGCGTCCGCTTCGCTGCGAGGGTTGTAGGTATCCACCATGTATGCTTTTCGCTCAATATTTACAAACAGTCTAAGAAGGAAAAGTTTGTTCAACAAAGATACAATCGCATCGTTCTCAACTGTCCGACCCTCTGCGGTGAGGAGTGGAAGAGTAGCGATGTTGTCTGGCTGGGACTGCGCCTGAACGACCAGTTTGATACGGGTGCCGGTCTGGAGTGGCTTGGCGAAGTGGCCCTGCTTGCCGAAGGCAACGACGTTGTAGTGAAAGGCCGGTCGGTTGCGGTCGGAGATGATGGCGACTCCGAAGGCGGTGTACTTGCGGCCGTTCTTGGAGATGCGGCTGGTGGCTGAGTTACTGACGGTGGCTCAGGATGCTGGTCGACTCGCCATCTGGGACTGGAATCTCGCTACCGACAAGTTCTCCTGGACCGGCAACGTCACAGGCCTTTATGGCTGCACAGCGGAGGAGATTGCTTCAACGGAGGCGGTCGCTGCTTCGGTCCACCCGGAGGACCGCGAAGCTACGTTTGAAGCCGCCTCGCTGGCGATCAAGAACAGAACCGAGTACAACCGGGAGTTTCGCGTCGTCTGGCCGGATCGGTCGATTCATTGGATTGGAGGGAGAGGACGAGCCATCTATGGCTCTGACGATCAACCCACAGCCATGATCGGCACAAACTGGGATATTACCAGGCTGAAGCTCGCGGAAGAAGCCTTGCGAAAGGCCGAAAAACCTGAACCCTCCTTACGACTCCGAAGTGGCCTCGTTCGGGAATGAACGGATGGAGCTCCCGTTTCTGCAGCGTACCGCTCGTTGGCTGGTGAATGGCGGCGTTCTGGTGATGATGGTCCCTCACGGACTCCTTCAAGATTGCGTTCCGCTGCTGGCGGAGATGTTCAGTAAGTTTCAGGCCTTATGGCTGACCGATCCTGAGTCAGATCGCTTCGACCATGTGATACTGCTGGCCGTGCGTTCGCGCATCAGGGCCGCGGCTGACTAAGGCAACCGCCAGAAACTGGTTACCGAACAACCCATGTAGCGGCTTGCCCAGTTTCCGCCGTGGTGGATGTAGAGTGCTATGCTTTCAGCACTTCATCAGAATCCGGCATAACCGGCTGGAAAGGACAGCGTTCCTCATGATGCCTCTGCCCTCCATCGCTTGCCTGCAATCGTTCGAGTGCGTCGCCAGGCACGGGAGCGTCTCCCGCGCAGCCGTAGAACTGAACCTGACCCAAAGTGCGGTGAGTCGCCAGGTCCATCAATTGGAAGAATTGCTGGACGTGGCACTGTTCGAGCGAGTGCGGCAGCGCGTGGTGATCACGGACGCGGGTCGACTCTACCTCAAGGACGTCAACCGCATGATCATCGACCTGAAAGACTCGACCAGCCGCATCATGGCGTGCGGCGGCAGCGCGAGCCTGCTCAATCTTGCCGTCCTTCCAACTTTTGCGACGCGATGGCTTGTGCCGCGACTGCCTCGTTTTCTGAGAAAGTTTCGGGACGCGACCGTCAACTTCTCCGCCAGATCATCTCCATTCGACTTCGGAGTCGAGCCATTTGACGCGGCAATTCACTATGGTTCGCCGAACTGGCCCGGAGCCGCCGCGCATCATCTCATGGATGAGGACACTGCTCCCGTATGCAGCCCGGAGTTCAAGTCGGAGCACCATATCGAAGGGCCGACAGACCTCGGGCGTGTTGTCCTGCTGCACCAGTCCACCCGGACTGGTGCATGGGCAGAGTGGTTCGAGACGATGGACATTGGCCATTCTCATCCGCTCCGCGGTCCACGGTTCGAGCAGTTCGGCATGATCGCACAGGCCGCCGTCTCCGGGCTCGGTGTGGCCCTGCTGCCGAAACTTTTGATCGAAGACGAGCTGACATCGCGGAAACTCTCTCTGCTCTTCGATCAATCCCTTCGCAGCGCAAGCTCATATTACGTCGTGTTGCCGGAGACAAAGCTCGCTTCTCCCTTGACGACTGCATTCGTGCGATGGATAGTCCAAGAAGCGAAGTTCGGACCGGATTATTCGTAAAACTCATGAAGTGTCCAAGTTAAATTGATATCTCGAAAAACGACTCAAGTGCTAACGTGTCAGGTCGCAAGGGAAAGCCCCTAAATTACCGTGTGCTGATGCCGATCGACATGACACACTGGAAACCTAGAATGGGCTTCTCGCCTGAGCAAGAAAGTGGCGTTCCATGCTATCGAAAAGCTTTGCACGGATTTCTCTCTGCTGTTTGCTCATTTTCTTCTCACCCGCTCTGTGGTCGCAGGCGACCACCTCGTTAGGTGGCGTCGTCACCGACGCCACACGAGCCGTGGTTCCGGGAGCGGCGGTAAAGCTGGTGTCTCCCGCCACCGGTGCCACGCGCACTACGAGCACCAACAAGGACGGGGAATATTCCTTCTCGCAGTTGGCTCCTGGCAGGTACGCGCTCACCGTCACGTCTGCCGGATTTGCGACGGTAAAGAAGCCGCCGTTCGACCTTCTCGTGAGCCAGCATGCCACCGTCAACATCTCGCTCCAGGTTGCAACGAGCGTCTCCGAAGTGACGGTATCGTCCAGCAGTGAACCGATCCTGAACACAACCGACGCCACGCTGGGCAATGCCTTCTCCAAGCAACAGATCACGAACCTTCCGAGCGAGGCGAGGAATGTTCCCGACCTGCTTAGCCTGCAGCCAGGCGTCACGTTCATGGGCCGCACCGACGAGGACACAGGCACGCAGTCCAATGGCAATACCGGCAGCGACTCTCGCAGCGGCGCAACCAACGGCGGGCGTTCCGACCAGTCGAATATCACGCTCGACGGTGTCGACGTGAACGACATCAACAACGGATATGCATTCACCAGCGTGCTGCGCGTCTCGCAGGATGCGATCAGCGAGTTTCGCGTGACAACGAGCAACCCGAACGCGGAGGAGGGCCGCTCGTCCGGCGCACAGGTGGCACTCGTGACCCAGAGCGGGACAAACGCCTTCCACGGGGCAGTGTATGCATACAACCGCAACAACTTGTTCCACGCGAACGATTTCTTCAACAAGCAGGTGCAGGAAGCCAATGGACAGCCCAACGTGCCTCTCAAGCTGATTCGCAACATCTTCGGCGCAGCCGTTGGCGGCCCGATCAAGAAGGGCGTGGCGTTCTTCTTCCTGAACTACGAAGGACGGCGCGACACGCAGGGCTTCTCTTCCAATGGCAATACAGTGCCCACGGCAAGCTTCCGCGCAGGCGAATTGAAGTATTGTTCCGTGAACTCCGGCTGCCCTCCCAGCGGCGTCGTTACGTTGTCACCCTCGGACCTGAAGACGATGGACCCGCAGGGGATTGGGGCGGATCCCGCAGTGCTGGCGCTGCTGAGCACGTACCCCCAGCCGAACAACCCAACCGTGGGCGACGGCCTCAACAACGAGGGCTACAGCTTTTCCTACGTCACCAAGCGCAGCTACAACGCCTATACGGGCAGGCTCGACTGGAACATCCGAGGCAACGGGAAGCACACCGTCTTCTGGCGGGGGAACCTGCAGAACGACTGCGAGCCGGGTGGCCCGCAGTTCCCAGGACAGCCGGGCAGCAACACCTTGCTGACCAATAGCAAAGGCTTCGCCGCAGGCTACACGGAACTGCTCAGCAGCAGCCTGGTCAACAACCTCACATTTGGACTCACCCGGCAGGGCTACAGCAACAAGGGGCTTTTGTCGGGACCTTATGTGACGCTACAAAGCATCTCCTCGCTGATTCCTACTACCTCGTCCAACTCGACGATCGCGCCGGTGTATAACCTGGTGGATAATCTCTCGTGGACGAAGCACACGCACAACCTTGCATTCGGCACCAATATCCGCTTTATCGAGACGCGCACTTCCAGCAATGCACTCTCCTACTCCAACGCGACCGGAACCTATCAGTATCTCAACCCGCAGGCAATCGCAGGAGGCGGCGGACCGTTTGACCCAGGCGCCTTCGGGTATCCAGAGGTAGCCAGCCATTACAAGGGGAACTACAACGGCAGCCTCATGGGCATTGCGGGAATCATCAACGTAGGAAACGTAACGTATAACACCACGAAGGACGGTTCCACGCTGCCGGTCGGAGCACCGGTTGCCCGCGACTATCGCTGGAATGAGTATGAATTTTATGCCCAGGACAGTTGGAGAGCGTTCAGCAATCTGACGCTGACCTATGGCCTGCGGTACGCGTATCTCCAGGTCCCCGCGGAGACAACCGGGACACAGGTCGGCATCTGCCAACTCGCCGGTAACGGATGCGCGCCCGGAGCGTTTTCGCTCAGTAAATTTGTCAATCAGAGCAGCCAACTGGCGGTCAGCGGGCAAGCAGCCAGCGGGGCGGGAGAACTTGGGTTCCCGTTGAACGGCCGCTACAACGGCAAACCGGACTATTGGACGCCGGAGAAAGGAAACTTCAGCCCACGGTTCGCCGTGGCCTATTCACCCAACCCCACTTCGGGCGTATGGAAGAAGTTGTTGGGCTACGGGCAGAGCAGTATCCGGGCAGGATACTCACTGATTTTCGACCATTTTGGCGCGGCGGTCGTGGACAACTTCGACACAGAGGGCTCGTTCGGCCTGGCCACAACCCTTCAGACCAGCGCCGGCGCACTGAAGATTGGGGACGCGCCGCGTTTCACCGGAGTCAACGACGTTCCACAGAGCCTGCTACCACCCCCGCCGGCGATTGGCTTTCCCGGCATTCCTTCCGTGCCCGGAGCCATCTATTGGTCCCAGGACTCCGCTATCAAGACGCCCTACTCTCATGTCGTGGATCTTTCAGTCTCTCGCGCGATCCGGAACGGGTCTTCGCTCGAAGTGACTTATGTCGGAAGGTTCGGACGCCGGTTGCTGGAGCAGGAGGACGTGGCCATGCCAACAAATCTGGCAGCCGCGGGGACAACCTACTTCGCTGCCGCGGCCCAGATGTCGAAAATGGCGCGAGCCAACGGTGGTAATGGGGTCGATGTCACCACGATTCAACCGATTGCCTACTGGCAGCAACTGTTTGGCGCGATTGGCGGCCAGGACATCGGGTTTGGCCCGGGTCTTTCCGCAACACAGAATATCTACGAGCTCTACTACAACAACCTGTACAACGAAGCGAACGCTCTGTACGCGCTGGACATGCCGGACTCAGCCACCGGCGCGGGGATCAACCCAAACGGGGCCTATCCGTCGAACCGCTTCTTTCACGACCAGTTCTCCGCACTGTATGCGTGGAGATCGATCGGCACTTCAAACTACAACGCAC
>DATCDL010000416.1:0-4551 GCA_036510715.1 Acidobacteriaceae bacterium | reverse complement strand
CGAGGTCATTCTGCCTGTGCCGTACTGGGTGAGCTTCAAGGACATCATCCAGTATGCGGGCGGGAAAGTTGTGTACGTCGAAAGTGACGAAAGTAAGAATTTCCGCATCACAGCCAGGATGATTGAGGCTGCCATCACGCCGAAAACGAAGGCCATCATCCTGAATACGCCGTCGAATCCATCGGGCGCTGTTGTGAGCCCGGAGGACCTGGAGGCGATCGTGCGGCTGGCGCATGCACGCGGGATTTATCTGCTGCTGGATGAGTGCTATGTGTACCTGAACTTCACGGGCAAGATTGTGAGTGGAGCGTCGTTCACGGATTGCAAGGAACATGTGGTGGTGCTGGGGTCGCTGTCGAAGACGTATGCGATGACGGGCTGGCGGGCTGGATTTGCGCTGGGGCCGAAACAGGTGATCTCGGCGATGAGCAAGTTGCAGTCGCAGAGCACGTCGAACGCCGCGAGCATGGTGCAGCGGGCTTCGATTGCAGCGCTGACCGGGTCGCAGGAGTGCGTGGCGGAGATGCGCGCGGACTATATCAAGCTGCGCGACCGTATTCTCGAAGGGTTTAAGACGATCCCTGGATTGACCTGCACGGTGCCCGAGGGAGCGTTCTATGTGTATCCGAACATCAGCGCGTTCATCGGCAAGGGCGGAATTAAATCCGCTTCGGATCTTGCGGCAAAGTTGCTGAGCGAGGCGCATGTGGTTGTGGTGCCGGGAGAGGCGTTCGGAACCGATGCTCATATTCGGCTCTCGTATGCCGTGTCGGCTGACGTGATCGATAAGGGAGTGCAGCGGCTTCGGGAGTTTTTCGCAAAGCTGGGCTAACGTAAGGCGTGCAGGCCGTCCTGAATCGAGGGGCGGCCTTTGCGGTTTGAGATGGAGACGCATGCATTCAGGAAAAACGAAGGCGAACCACCCGTTTGCGGCGTTCGTGCTGGCGGGCGGAAGTGGAACGAGATTCTGGCCGCGGAGCCGGCAGGCTCGAGCGAAACAGGTTCTGCAACTCGATGGGCATCACACCATGATTCAGCAGACGGTGGCGCGGCTCGAGGATGTGATGCAGGACCACGATGTGTGGGTGATCACGAATGACCTGCTCCGCGACATCATCACGGAGCAGTTGCCGGGAGTTCCGCAGGAGCGGATTCTGCGTGAACCGGAGTCGCGGAATACGGCTCCGGCCTGCGCGCTCGCGGCGTTTCTGCTGGAACGGGATGACCCGCAGACGGTGATCGGCATCTTCCCGTCGGACCATACGATCGGCAATGTGGCGCGGTTCCATATGATCCTGCGGGCGGCCATCAAGCTGGCGGCTTCGGGCCCGAAGATTGTGGTCCTGGGCGTTCCTCCAACGCGCGCAGAGACAGGCTACGGGTACATCGAATTGGGCGCAGCGGTGACTCCGACCACGGTGGGTGGGGAGGCGATTCCGGTGCGGCGGGTGCGGCGGTTTACAGAGAAGCCGGATCGCGCGAGGGCAAAGGCGTTTCTGCGTTCGGGAAATTATGTGTGGAACAGCGGCATGTTTTTGTGGAGTGCGCAGACGCTTTGCGATGCGGTGCGCGAACACTCGCCGGCCATGGCGCCGCTGTTGGAACGGATTGCGGCAGCGTGGGGGACGCCCGAGTTTGAGGCCGTGTTTGCCGAGTACTATCCGCAGTGCGAATCGATCTCGATTGACTATGCGATTCTCGAGCCGCGATCAGCGAAGGGTGAAGCGGCATCCGAACTGTATTGCCTGCCGGCGGACTTTGCGTGGAACGACCTGGGCTCGTGGGCGGCGCTCTATGAGTATGTGTCGGAGACGCGGGAGTGCACGAATGCAAACGTGATCGAAGCAGGGGATCATGTCCAGATCGATTCGAGTGGCTGCTATGTCTTTGCTCCTACCAAGACAGTGGCGCTGGTCGGGGTGAAGGATATTGTTTTAGTCGAGACCGACGATGCGATTCTGATTACGACGCGCGATGGGTCGCAGGATGTTGGCAAGGTGGTGAAGGCGTTGAAGAATACGGGCAGATTGGATTTAATTTGAGTACAGCGGTGAAGTTCGGAACCGACGGCTGGCGCGGAATCATCGCGGACGATTTCACGTACGAGAACGTGCGTGTGGCCGCTCGGGCGATTGCGCATTATGTCATTGAGCACGAGGATTCGAAGGCGGGTGTGTGCGTTGGGTACGACACGCGGTTCGGGTCGAAGTCGTTTGCCCGGGTGGTTGCGGAAGTGCTGGCCGGCGCGGGAATTCCGGTGGCGCTGGCGAGCAAGGTGACACCCACTCCGGAGCTGTCGTTTGCAGTGCGCGGGCGCAAGGCGGCGGGCGGTGTGATGATTACGTCGAGCCATAATCCAGCCGAGTGGAACGGGGTGAAATACAAGGCGAGTTATGGCGGATCGGGGAGTCCCGCGATCATTGCGTCGATTGAGAGCTACCTGCTGAAGCCGCTGCCGCTGGCTGCGACTCCGGCTGCGATTGTGGAAGTGGATTTTTCTGCGCCTTACATCGCAGCGCTTGAGGCGTTCGTTGATTTGAAGGCGATCAAGGCTTCGGGCTACCGGTTTCTGATTGACACGATGTATGGCGCGGGCAAGGGATATGTTGCGGGAATATTTTCTCGGGCGGGTATTCCGTTTGTTGAATTTCGCAGCGAGATCAACCCTGCGTTTCCGGGGATTAATCCTGAGCCGATCCTGCCGCATATTGCTGCGACGCAGAAGGCTGTGATCGCCGAACATTGCGATGCGGGATTTATTACGGATGGCGACGCTGACCGCATTGGCTCGGTCGATGAGCATGGCAACGTCGTTGATGCGCACAAGATTTTTGCGATCCTGCTGCAGTGGCTTTTGAAGCGGAAGCAGTGGCCGGGCGACGTGACGCGGGCGTTCAACACGACGAAGATGCTCGACCGCATCGCGGCGAAGTACGGGCGCAATTTGATTGAGCACGGCATCGGGTTCAAGTATGTGTGTGACCTGATGCTGGAGCGCGAGATTTTGATTGGCGGCGAAGAGTCGGGGGGCGTTGGCATTAGTAAGCATCTGCCTGAGCGCGATGGATTGCTGAACAGCCTGCTGCTGGCGAATGTGATGGCCGATGAGCATAAGACGCTGGGCGAACTGGTCTCGGCGCTGCAGGCGGAGTACGGCGAACACCAGTATGGACGCATCGATATGCATATCAGCGATGCTTTGAAGGCGTCCGCCATCGAACGTGCGCGGGCCGGGGTGAAGGACATTGCAGGGCTGAAGGTGCTGCGCATGGAGACGCTCGACGGCATCAAGTTCTACCTTGAGAATCCGGCGTGCAGCGATAGACCGAATGCAGCCGAGACGTGGCTGCTGTTTCGCGCGAGTGGGACGGAACCGCTGTTGCGGGTGTACTGCGAGAGTTGCAGCACGGAGAGTGTGGAGTCGGTGCTGGCGGCGGCGAAGGCCTTTGTGCTGCAGGGAGATTCGCATTGAGCGGAATGGTAAGTGTGGAGGCCGCGGGGATTCTGTTCGACATGGACGGGGTGCTGATCAGCTCGATTGGAAGCGTGAATCGCTGCTGGCGGCGCTGGACGCGGCACTACGGGATTGCGGGTTGGGAGACATTCGAGATTCCTCATGGAACCCGCGCGGTCGACGTTATCAGGACGCTGAAGCCGGAGCTTGATGTGGTCGAGGGGCTGCGCTTGATCGAGGATATGGAGCTCGACGATGTCGCCGATCTGCAGGTGCTTCCGGGAGCTCGCGCGCTGCTGGCAAGTCTGCCCGCGGAGCGTTGGGCGATTGTGACGTCGGCGACGCACCGGCTGCTGCTGGGGCGGCTGGCTGCGGCGGAGCTGCCGGTACCGGAGCGGATGATCAGTGGCGATATGGTGGAGCGGGGCAAGCCTGATCCGGAGCCGTATCGTCGCGGTGCGGAGTTGATCGGGAGTGGCGGTGCAGCGCCGGCCGATTGCGTTGTCGTGGAAGATGCTCCGAGCGGCGTGGGCGCGGGGGTTGCGGCAGGCTGCCTGGTGCTGGGAGTGCTGGGCTCGCATAGTGAAGCGGAGCTGCGCGAGGCAGGGGTGAGCTGGGTGGTGCAGTCGCTCGAAGACGTCAGCGCAACGACCAGTCCTCAAGGCCTGGTGATCCGCATGAATACGCTTTAGCTGCGGGCCCTTCGCTCCAGCAGGATCGCTTCAACACGGGCCAGATCCTCTTCGGTGTCGACTCCTATGGTGTCGTGCTCGGCTTCGGCTACGTACAGGGTGAGGCCGCTTTCGAGCAGGCGCAGTTGTTCGAGGCGCTCGGTCTGTTCGAGTTCGCTGGGGGGGAGTGTGGCGAAACGCTCGAGCGCGAAGCGGCGGTAGGCGTAGAGGCCGAGGTGCTTCCAGTAGTGAGCTTGGCCGTGGCCGTCGCGATCAAAGGGAATGGTGGCACGGGAGAAGTAGAGGGCGCGGCCATCGGCGGCGGTGACGACTTTGACGGCGTTGGGATTGGTGATGTTTTCGGGCGTGCAGCGGACCTTGAGGGTGGTGACATCGACGCCGGGGATGGCGAACGGCTTGAGGAGC
>DATCDL010000415.1:0-7234 GCA_036510715.1 Acidobacteriaceae bacterium | reverse complement strand
TCGTTTGAGCTCACCGCTCTCCCACGATTTAGAATCATCCCTGCATGAACGTCTCGCAGCCATCCCGCCCCGCACTTCCTCCCAGCTCGCTCCGCCGCTCTGGGGAGAGTGCCCGACTTGACAGCGAAGCCCCCTCCGCGACCCCCCATCCCTCCCCCCGGCCACCTCATTTTCCATCGTCATCGGCCCGCGCCCGCGTCCTTGCACGTCAATCTTTCCTTGGTGCGTCCCGAAGACCCCTTCAGTCACGCGATTTGCAGCCCGAAACCGTGCTGAACACGCATCAAAACACCCCGTTTTGGGAGCCCGCCTGATGCCCACCCGCGTCCGCTCCTACTGCAAAATCAATCTCGGCCTCGCCGTAGGCCCCCTCCGCGACGACGGCTTCCACGCCCTCACCACCGTCTACCAGACCCTCCAACTCCATGATTTTGTTACGGTTACAGCCACCCCTTCCACCACCACCAGCATCCTCCTCACCTCCAACCATCGCGCCGTCCCCCGCACCGAGGCCGGAACCGCCGAACGCAATACCGCCTACCGCATCATCGACCGTGTTTTGAACCACTTAGCCCTTACCGCAGCGGTAGAAATCCACATCGAAAAACACCTCCCCGTGCAGGGTGGAATGGGTGCCGGCTCGGCCAACGCAATCGCTGCAATGCTAGGACTCGAAAGGGAGTTAGGCGTCTTCCTTCCCAAACCAGCCAGGCTGGAAGTAGCCTCCGAAGTGGGCTCCGACGTCCCGCTTTTCCTCCTCGGAGGAACCGTCCTCGGCGTCGGCCGCGGCGAAGATGTCTACCCCCTCCCCGACTCCCCACCCCTCCATTGCGTCGTAGCCCTGCCCGACATCGGAGTCTCTACAGCCCTTGCGTTTCAACAACTTGACGCCGCCGCATTGACTTCTGCCGCGCCTGTGGATAAACTAAAGCAGTTGAGCCGCGCTCTAGCCTCTGTCTGGTCGACAACTGGCGTCGAGTCTGGCCCCTCCGGTATCGCTCCTACGAGCCGTTTGGAATTGAATCCAAATGACTTACCTTCGGGTAGGGTCTCTGCTATGCAGAGGGACGTACGAGGTGATCTGGCCGAGAATCCCCTTCTCGCGCTTGTCCGCACCGGGATTGAGAACGACTTTGAAGAGGTCGTCTTCTCGCAGCATCCCTCCTTGCGTTCAACCAAGCGTGATTTAGTGGGAAGTTCAAGAGGATCTGCGGTTTACGCGGCTCTCTCGGGTTCTGGTTCGGCGTTGTTTGGACTCTATAAGTCACAAACAGACGCCAGCGCCGCTCAACATCGTGTACAACAGCACGGCACAAAGGCTATCCTCACAGAGACCCTGCCCCGTCGAGACTATTGGCATACGATGTTCGCAGAGTAACCTGTTTCGCAAGAAACAGGGCCGGCAATTGCAATGAAGCGCGCCGACAATACTGGGCGATCGACTAATGGTAGGTCAACTGCCTTTGACGCAGTTTGTCTAGGTTCGAATCCTAGTCGCCCAACCACTCAGTCGCTCGCCAGATTTACAGAGAGATCTGTAAGTCCTGAGACGAAAGCAGTTAGGGAACTTTTGATTTTAGTGATGGAAACGTCATCGCCCAAGATTGAGCAAGACCCGCACAGGAATCCCGGCCTAGAGCCGATGCGCGGGAGTAGCAGGAAGTTTGCAGGTTGTCCTCGAGATTGAACAAGATTCGAGCCAGCCAAAGGGAACCGAAGTCTAGCAACGTGCACATGGCCGGCAACGAAACAGTGCCGGCCGCAAGAAGTAAGACAAGCAGTATTGAATCACCCAAAGGTCAACCAACCTGGAGGATTTCAACGTGAACCAACAAGACACGACTGCGGTTCCTTTCCCGAGCTCTACCAATGATGGCTCCGTTGCAGCACTAAAGACCCCAGTGGTCCTGCATGCTGCGGAGCAACCGAAGCAAGCTGCTGAGATTGCATTGACAGCAGCAGCCTCTGCTCCGGGAACGAAGGCGTCCGATCCAAAAGCAGGAGACAAAAAACGCTCCTCACGCCTGAGTGACGATAAGCGCTTCAAGATCTTCTCCGGCTCGGCAAACCGGCCGTTAGCGGAGGAGATCGGCAAGTTTCTGGGTGTACCCGTCGGAGAGACACGCTTACAGCGATTTTCTGACGGCGAAACCCATTTTCAGCTCCTTGAAAATGTGCGTGGCGCGGATGTGTTTCTGATCCAGCCCACATGCCATCCGGTCGACCAGAACCTGGTCGAACTGCTGATTATGATGGACGCGCTCAGGCGCGCCTCAGCAGGACGCATTACCGTGGTGGTTCCCTATTATGGCTACGCGCGGCAGGATCGCAAAGATAGACCGCGCGTTGCGATTACCTCCAAGCTGGTGGCTGATTTGCTCACCACGGCGGGAGCCAATCGGGCCCTGTTCGTAGATTTACACGCAGCGCAGATCCAGGGTTTCTTCAATATTCCTGTCGACCATCTTTTCGCTAGTCCCGTGCTGGTTGGTTATTTCAGGGATTTGCAGCTGCCAAACCTGACGGTGGTCAGTCCCGATGCAGGCGGCGTGGAGCGAGCGAGATTCTTTGCTAAGAAATTAGAAGTACCGTTGGCCATCGTCGACAAACGTCGCACCGATATCAACGTGACCGAAGTGATGAACGTGATTGGTGATGTGCGGGGACGGACTTGCTTGATCCTCGATGACATCGTCGATACAGCCGGGACGCTGGTGAAGACCGCGGAGGCGTTGCTGGAGCAGGGAGCTGAAAAAGTGTATGCGTGCGCATCGCATGCTGTGCTCTCCGGACCCGCAGTCGAGAGGATCAGAGATTCGCAGTTAGAGGAGTTGGTTGTCACCAACACAATTCCTCTGAGCGAAGCCGCACAGCAGGTAAGCAAGATCAAGGTGCTTTCGATCGCCGGGTTGTTAGGTCGGGCGCTGGAGAGTATTCACATGGAGACCAGCGTGAGTACGCTGTTCACCTAATCGAATTTTTGCAGTTTGCAAAAGGGTTTGCACGTTGCAGGCTAGAAGTTGAAGGACAAAGGGAGCGAGGCTCAACCTCGTGCCCGAAAGGAATGAATATGGCAAGTGAAAAGAAGATTGACGCGGTGGTGGCAACTCCCCGCACGGGAACGTTCAACAAGAACCATGCTCGCCGTGTGCGTGTGCAGGGGCTGATTCCTGCCGTTGTTTATGGCGCGGGCAAGGAGTCGGTTGCAGTGACGGTTGACCCCCGGGTTATCACCAAGATTCTGTACTCGGATGCTGGTCACAACACGATCTTCGATCTCACGATTGAAGGCGCTGGCGTTACCAAGGCGATGATCGTCGACTGGCAGAATGAGCCCATCAAGGGCAACCTGCTGCACATCGACCTGAAGCGCATTGCGATGGACAAGACCATGCGCGTATCCGTGACGGTGCAGTTGACGGGCGTTTCCACGGGCGTAAAGAACTCTGGTGGAATTCTGAGCCAGGTTCTGCATGAGGTAGAGATTGAGTGTCTGCCTTCCGATATTCCGGGCCACATCGATGTCGACGTGACGAATCTGGAGATCAACGACTCGATTCACATCTCTGATCTGCCTCACTCGGACAAGATCAAGTTCCTTGGCGACGAAGACGCTTTGGTTGCGCACGTAACGGTCTTGAGGGAAGAGGCTGCGGTTGAGCCGGTTGCTGGTCCTGCTGAGCCTGAAGTGGCGAAGAAGGGCAAGGTGGATGCTCCTGCTGCCGCTGCTCCAGCTGCTGGCGACAAGGGCAAGAAGTAAGTTGTTGAAAGGCGTTGTGCGAGCGTGAAGCTGATCGTCGGTCTTGGGAATCCTGGTCCGGAATACGCGTATACGCCGCACAACGCCGGGTTTTTGGCGATTGATCGCATTGCGGCGGTATGTAATGTGCACGTTGCCAACCGTCGCGGACGAGCGCTGACGGCGAGGACGAAGGTGGCGGGGCATGATGTCCTGCTGGCAAAGCCTGAGACCTTCATGAATCTGAGCGGGCTATCGGTAGGCGCTTTGATGGATGAGTTGGAGATCGAAGTGGAGGACTTGATTGTTCTCTACGACGAGCTGGATTTCCCGCTGGGCACGCTGCGACTTGCGCAGAGGGGTTCGGCGAACGGGCATAACGGAGTGAAGTCTGTCTCCGGTGTGCTTGGATCAGAGGACTGGCTTCGCGTTCGGATTGGAGTGGGCAAACCGCCACTCGAGAGCGGACGCATTGTGAAAGCCGGTGGAGCTGATTACTTGCTTACGCCGATGCGTAAACAGGAGTTAGCAACGCTGGATGAGGTGCTCGACCAGGCTGTACGCGCGGTCGAGGCTGTGCTGACCAAAGGTGTTGGCGCGGCGATGAATGAGTTCAATCGCAAGGTTGAACCTGATATTAAGCAGTAACAATCTTCCACACCGGTTTCGGATGGAAGTAGCAACCGAAGCGGTGCGGGGCAGAACCCCGCAGAAAGAAGTAGAGATGAATCGCACTTACGAAATCATGTTTATCGTTCGGCCTGATGTTGAAGAGGCCGAGCTCGACAAGCTTATCGAGACGTTTACCGGATACATCACCACGGGTGGTGGCTCGGTGAAGACGACCGAGAAGATGGGTCGCCGCCGGCTGGCCTACACGGTGAAGAAGTTCAACGATGGGCTTTACGTTCTGCTGATCGTGGACGCTCCGGCGTCGCTAATCTCCGAGATCGAGCGTCGTCTTCGGGTCTCCGAGCCGGTGATCAAGTTCCTCACGGTTCGCATGGACGAGGAAGACAAGCGCGTCGCCAAGATCAAGGCTCATCGCGATGCGCACGTGAAGCGCAGCGCTCTGCCGCAGATCAACGCTGAGGCTGCTGCTGAGACTCCGGAAGCACCTGCGGCTGTGGCCGAGGCGCCAGCCGTGGCGGCCGAGCCGGTTGCCGAACCGGTGGCCGAGGCTGAGCCCGCCGTCGCTTCGTAGATCTGGCTCTTTGCGCCTGGTTCTGAGTAGGACCAAGGGCAGGCGAGCACAAGCTTCGCAGACTGGACAATTCCGGTCTGCTGACAGGACAAATGCAACGCTGCAAGATGCTCCCACGATCTTCGAGCAGGTGACGAAGATCCAGTCCAGAGATCCCGATGCGGGTCTGGAGCAAGAGCAGCAAAACCGGTCGATGGCATAAAACGCCAACGGCAGACAAAGGATAAGAACCATGGCTGACGAGATAGTGAATCAGGCAGCACCTGCGGCTCCAGCCGCAGCTTCTACGACCGAGGGTGGAGCTCCGGCACCACGCACGGGCGGATACCAGGGACAAGGCGGACCTCGCACGGGTGGATCGCGGCCACCGCGTCCGGGCGGCGGTGCAGGCGGAGCGGGCGGACGGAAGTTCTTCCGCCGCAAGAAGGTTTGCAAGTTCACGGTGGAGAAGATCGATACGATCAGCTACCGCGATGTGCGTCTGTTGCAGCAGTTTGTGTCGGACCGCGGCAAGATCATTCCACGTCGTTTGTCCGGTACCAGCGCTCCGTTCCAGCGGAAGCTCACGCGCGCCATCAAGCAGGCTCGCGCGATTGCCCTGCTGCCGTTTGCAGCCAAGTTCTAGTTCAACCCGCGTCCTTATGGCCACCCCAACGAGCCAAGAACGCTCGTTGGGGACCCCGATACGGCGCGAACCGAGTACGTTTGGAGACATGTCATGGAAGTGATTCTGAAGGAAGATGTAAACAAGCTGGGTCATCGGGGCGACGTGGTCAACGTCGCTGCCGGATATGGCCGCAACTACCTGTTGCCGGGGAAGCTGGCGATGGAGGCTACGGCGGCGAACAAGGCGGTCATCGAGCAGATGAAGTCGTCGTCGCTGCGCAAGTCGGCGGCTGAGAAGGGCGGAGCGGAAGAGCTCGCCGGGAAGCTGAATGAGCTGGTGCTGACGTTCGAGCGCAAGACGGGCGAGAACGATCACCTGTTCGGTTCGGTGACGTCGCAGGATATCGCGCACGAGCTGGAGCTGCAGGGGTACAAGGTGGATCGTCGCAAGATTCACCTGGAAGAGCCGCTGAAGACGGTTGGCGAGTTCCATGTGCCGATCAAGATTCACCGCGAGGTTTCGGCGCATCTGCAGGTGACGATCAAGAGCGATGCTCCGGAGCGGACGACCGCGTCGGTGATCAATGACGATTCGGTGTTCAAGTCGACCTATACGGGCGAGCTGGACGACAACCGCGACTAATGGGTTGAGGATTTCATTGGCAAGGATGCCCGCGCCCCCCTAGGGGACGCGGGCATTTTGCTGTGGGGGGAGGGGCCCCCCCTCCCCCCTGTTTTGAACTGATCTTTGGAATCAATCGGTTACAGCCACGTTTTTCTCTAAAATCCAGAGTCCAGAGATTTTACGGGTAGAAGCCTGAAAACAGGCGGCTTAGGGGCGCCGGCCGTGATTTCGGCGTGCTGGGAGACCGGGGAGGCTGAACCTTGTTCTGAAAATGCACTCTATCTCTATTGTAAAGAAGTGGGTGGGGTAACTATGCCAAGTTTTTGAAAGTTTTATCTCTTGGCGAATGAGTGGGTTGCGTGAATTTGTGAGGGCCGGGGGGCTTGACAGGATTTTTGCCGGGAAGGTGCCAAGGCACAGCTCCGGATGCTAGGCTGGAAGCATGTGCGGTCGCTACTTTCGTCAATCTGAGAAGCAGAAGATCGCTGAGGACTACCGAGCCGGGAAGGTGTTTGAAGATCCCCTTGCTCCGGACTACAACATTGCGCCAACGACGTTCCAGCCGGTGATCCGGCTGAGCCGGGATACGGGCGAGCGGGAGATGGCGCTGCTGCGGTGGGGGCTGGTGCCGTTCTTTGCGACGAGCCTGAGGGAATTCAAGGGGATGTCGACGTTCAATGCGAAGTCGGAGTCGGTGGCGACGTCGGCGACGTGGAGGGAGCCGTTCAAGCGGCGGCGGTGTTTGATTCCGGCGGATGGATTCTATGAATGGATGGCGAAGGTGGTGGAGCCGAAGCCGGGTGCGGCGGTGAGGCGTCCGGTGACGGCGTCGCGGTCGCAGTCGAAGGGTGGGAAGCAGCCGTTTGCGATCACGCTCACGAACGGCGAGCCGATGGCATTTGCAGGGCTGTGGGATGCGTGGAAGGAGCCGAAGAAGTCTCCGCAGGAGGTGGACAGGTGGCTGCAGAGCTTCGCGATTGTGACGACCGAGCCGAATGAGGTGATGGCTCCGATCCATAACCGGATGCCGGTGATTTTGCAGCGGCGGGACTGGGAGGAG
>DATCDL010000414.1:0-13121 GCA_036510715.1 Acidobacteriaceae bacterium | reverse complement strand
TTGCGATCGTAGAGTCCAAACCCCGTAAAGTGTTCCAAAACCTTCACGTCTGTCAGACGCGCGATGGTCTTGTAGTAAATGGAACGAATCCTATACATGATGCCGTTCTCGTCGCTACTGGATTTTACGGCGACCACGATGGAGTAGCCCGCCTCCCATTCTCGAAGGAACTCGACGATAAGCTCCGGGGGATCCTGTAAATCTGCGAGTAACACCACGACTGCATCGCCCTGAGCCTCGAGCAGCGCGTGCTGGGGAGAGCGAAGGTGTCCAAAGTTGCGCGCGTTGACAATCACTTTGACATTGGGATCGCTGGCCGCAATTCCGCGCAGGATGTCAACCGTGGCATCAGAAGAGTGATTATCGATGAGGATGTGTTCGTATCGGTACTGCGGCATTCCCGCAAAGAGCTCGCGCACCCGATCCGTCAAAACCTCTACGTTTCCCTCCTCGTTATAGCAGGGGCTTATGACGCTGATGAACTTCATCATTCCTCCGATGCATTTTGGTGCCACGCTGCTGTGCGCCTGATCGATTCCGCTAAACTAACGGTCTCTGCGAGCCCAAGCAGCTCGCCGGCACGCTCGACAGACGGCACGTAGCGCGTAAATGAAGTCGCCGAAGAAAATTGGCTTCCCACATGGATGGTACTACTGGGGTTCAAGACTGCTGCCACCGTCTGCGCAAGTTCCAGGATGCTGACGTCGTTAGCTGAGCCTACGTTGATAGGGACTAAAGAGGGCGCACGAAACAGCATCGTCCACAGCCAGATGGCCAAGTCCGATCCGTACAGGTAAGACCGGCGCGACGTGCCATCACCCTTAATTTGGATCGGTCGCCCCGAAAGAACGTCTCCAATAAAGTTACCTATGGCAAAATGTGCATCGAGCGGGAGATGAGGTCCGCAGAAGGCCCAACAGCGAGCGATGATGCACTCGAGTCCGGTGGTCTTGCTATAAAGCGTACACATCAATTCGGAGGCGCGTTTGCCTTCGGAGTAGACGCTCGATGGATCCAGTGGGTCAGGAGCACCCGCGTAAGACTCTGGGATCCGCTCCAAACCTTGGGGTTGTCTGCCATAAACAGCGCCGGAACTTGTCAATAGGAAACGAGTGGCACCATGGCCGGCTGCAAACTCAAGCGTGCGTTGTGTTCCGGCGAGCATGGTCGTCAGCATATCAAGTGGAGCTTCCGTGGCCTGCCGGGCGCTAGCCTCAGTTGCTGCATGAATGACAAAAGGAAAGAGCCCGTCGGGAAAAGAAAAGTCGCGAACGTCACCCTTGAGCATCACCACGCTCGCGTCCGATACAAGATGTGGGGCTTTGGCGGTAAAGGCCGCAGGAGAGCGCGTGAGTACAGTAACGCGGGCGCCCAAGGCTAGACGTCGATTGATGTAGCAGAAGGTTTCCAGCAGCCAACAGCCAAAGAAGCCGGTTCCGCCGGTGATAAAGATCTGGCGCCCCCGCATTTGCTCCCACAGAGGCGCCGTATGTTGGAGCACGTGTTCCAGATCGGCGATAGGGAGAGGTTTCGGTGCCATGTCTGCAATTCGGTTCACACAAGTCTCGAACTATAGTATGACCGGATAGATAGGTCTAAGCGAAATTTCTAGGACGGTGAAGCTACGACGCAAGCCAAGGCCGGTCCCACAAATGCCCCAAAGCCCCTTTGGTAGAATGTTTACGATGCTGGGATTAGGAACAAGGGGTACTTTTATGCGTGATTTGAAGAAGCGACCGCTGTTCATCTACGAGATGGCGAACAATCATATGGGTGACGTGGAGCACGGGATCCGCATTGTTCAGGAGTTGAAGAAAGCCTCCGAGGGGTTTCCCTTTGGATTTTGCGTGAAGCTGCAGTATCGGGACATCGACAGCTGCATTCATCCCGGCTATCAGGGACGCTACGACCTGAAGTATGTGAAGCGTTTCTCCGAGACGCGGCTTAGCTGGGACCAATATAAGCAGATCAAAGACGCGATCGTCGATGCCGGGTTCCTCTCGATGTGTACGCCGTGGGATGAGATCTCGGTGGACATGATTGTGGAGCATGGCTACGACTTCATGAAGGTGCCAAGCTGCTACATGACCGACTGGCCGCTTCTGGAGCGCATTGCGAAGTACAACCTGCCGATCGTCGCTTCGACAGCGGGCGAGCCGCTCGAAGATATTGACCGCGTGGTGAGCTTCTTCCGGCACCGCAACAAGTCACTGGCGATCATGCACTGCGTGGGCGAGTATCCATCGCCGGACGACCACCTGCATCTGAGTCAGATTCCTTTGCTGAAGAAGCGGTATCCGGAGCTTGAGGTGGGTTACTCGACGCATGAGCGGCCGGATAACTTCGATGCGGTGAAGATTGCTCTGGCGCTAGGCGCGACGATATTTGAAAAGCATACCGCCGTGGCCACGGAGAAGTATGCGCTGAACGCGTATAGCGCGGATCCCGATCAGGTGCGCAAGTGGCTGGCGGCGGCGGCTAGCACGCTGACCATGATGGGCGAGATGAACAAGCGGTATCCGGCTCCAGCGGGCGAGGCGCAGGCGCTGCGGGATCTGGCGCGGGGCGCGTTTGTGCGCGAACGGGTCGCGGCCGGCGAGGTCGTCAAGCCGGGCAATCTGTTCTATGCCATGCCTAACATTCCGGGACAACTGGTGGCGCAGAACCTCTCAAAATACACCGAGTATGTGGCGATCGAGCCGATTGAGGAGAACGGCGCGGTGATGGAAGCGAATGTAAAGGCCAGCGACCGGAGGCAGAAGGTGCTGGACATTGTGCGCGACGTGAAATCCCTGATTAAGAAGAGCAAGGTGCCGGTGCCGGGCCAGTGCGAATTGGAGATCTCGCACCACTACGGGATCGACAGGTTCCGCGAAAGCGGGCTAACGGTGATTACCGTGGTGAACCGCGAATATTGCAAGCGGCTGATGGTAGTGCTGCCGGGACAAAAGCATCCGGAGCAGTGGCACAACCAGAAAGATGAGACCTATCACGTCCTGCATGGCGATGTGACGGTCGATCTGGAAGGCGCGAAGACGGTGCATAAGTCGAACGACATTGTGACCATTCCGCATGGCATCAAGCACTCGTTCTGGACGTCGAACGGCGCGGTCATTGAGGAAGTCTCCTCGGCCTATGCGCAGGCGGATTCCTGGTATACGGATGAGTCGATTATGGCGAACCCGAACCGCAAGACGTTCGTTACCTACTGGATCGATTGATGCGTACGATCGTCTGGGATGTGGACGACGTTCTAAATGATCTGATGCTGCAATGGTTCTCCCAGGGCTGGAGGCGAGAGCATCCCAGCCGTGCGGTGGAGTATGGCAATCTGAGAGAGAATCCTCCGCATGTTTCACTCGGGGTGACTCGCGAGGAGTATCTGGCTTCGATGGATGTTTTTCGCAAGACCGATGCGGGGATACATCTGACGCCGAACGCCGAGGTGTTGGCGTGGTTTTCGGCGCATGGGAGCAAATTCCGCCATATCGCTTTGACCTCGCGGCCGCTGGAAACGGTGCCCGAGGTGGCTGCGTGGGTGATGCGTTACTTCGGCGCGTGGATCCGCTGCTTCGGAGTGGTTCCTACCCGTACAATGGAGGAGATTCCGACGTACGATCGCGGCAAAGGAGATTTTCTTCGCTGGCTGGGCAAGGGCGATGTGCTGATTGACGATACGCGGGAGAACCTGAGGCAGGCGGATGAGATTGGCATGACCACCTTTGCGTGGCCACAACCCTGGAACGATTCGCTTCTGACGACCACGGAGATTCTGCAGACCCTTACGGATATGGCGACCACCCTTGATTAAACTTTCGGATTACGTCACCCAGTTTCTCGCCAATCGCGGCATCCAACATGTGTTTATGTTGACCGGGGGCGGATGCATGCACCTGGTGGATTCGTTCGGACGGCAGACAGGCATGGAGTACGTCTGCTGCCTGCACGAGCAGGCGGTTTCGTTCGCCACCCAGGCCTATGCGGAGTACACCAGCGAGCTGAGCGCGGCGTTGGTGACGACAGGACCTGGCGGCACGAATGCCGTTACGGGACTGGCAGCAGCGTGGCTCGATTCGAGCGCGTGCATCTTTCTCTCCGGCCAGGTGAAGCGGGCGGATCTTCTGCTGGGAAGGGGCGTGCGTTCGATGGGACCGCAGGAGGTCGACATCATCTCGGTCGTCTCGCCGCTAACCAAGTATGCGAAGACGCTGCTCAATCCGAACGATGTTCGCTATGAGTTGGAGAAGGCAGTGTACTTGGCGACGACGGGACGGCGGGGGCCGGTGTGGCTGGACTTTCCTTTGGATGTGCAGGCGACGATGGTGGATGACACCAGCTTGCGCGGATTTACACCTGAGCCGGTTGCGGACGTGAGCGCGGAGATTAAGCAGAAGGTTGCTGCGGCGATTGAGTTGCTTAAGAAGGCCGAGCGGCCGGTGTTTTTTGTCGGGAATGGGACGCGCCAGGCCCATCTGGAAGGGCTTGTCGAAGATGTTGTGAACATGCTGAAGATGCCTACGCTGCTGACGTGGAAGTCCATGGACATGCTGCCGGAAGACCATGCGTACTATGCGGGGCGGCCGGGATCGGTGGCCTCTCGCGGGTCAAACTTTACGCAGCAGAATGCTGACTGGATCATGGTGCTTGGCGCGCGGCTGGATATGCCGCAGGTCGCATTCAGCCACAGGAACTTTGCCCGCGGCGCAAAGAAGGTGCTGGTGGATGTCGATCCGAACGAGATCGCCAAGTTCGACATGACGATCGACGTGCCGGTGAATGTCGACGCCAGGGATTTTCTCCGCGAGCTGCGTGCGCAGCTAAAGGATGCGGTGCTTCCGGATACTTCGGCATGGCTGAAGAAGGCGAAGGACTGGCTGGCGAAGTACCCTATGATCTTGCCCGAGTACTGGAACGAGGATAAGGGTGTGGTCAACCCTTACGTTCTTGTCGATGTATTGTCGGAACTATGCACGCCGGAGGATGTGCTCGCTCCTGGAAGTTCAGGCGCGTGCAGCGATATCTTTCTGCAGTGCTTTCGCATGAAGGATGGGCAGCGCGTGGTGAACTCGCCCAGCCTGGGTGCGATGGGAACGGGGCTACCGGGTACGATCGGGACTTGCCTGGCGAGCAGCAGGCGGCGGACCATCTGCGTGAACGGCGATGGTGGGTTCCAGCTGAATATTCAGGACCTGGAGACAGTCAGGCGGCTGAAGCTGCCGGTAAAGTACTTCATCCTGAACAATGGTACCTATGCATCGATCATCGGAGCACAGCGGAACCACTTTAAGGGGCATCTGGTGGGCAGCGATCCTTCGAGCCACCTGACTCTGCCCGATGTGATGAAGGTTGCTGAGGCATACGGGATTAAGGCAATGGAGATCAAGGACCACAAGAATCTGCGCGAGGAAGTAGCCGCGGTGCTGGCTTATGAGGGGCCGGTGGTGTGCTCGGTTAGCGTTTCGTCGGACCAGCCTACGCTGCCGCGGGCAACCGCTTCGACCCGCGCCGATGGAACGGTTGTGAGCCTGCCCATGGAAGATATGGCGCCGCGGCTGCCGCGCGAGGAGTTCTTCGCAAATATGATCGTGCCTCCGCTGGAAGAGTAGCCGCAGGTTTGGATATGTGTATCTAATTAGGTTTAAGTAAGGCGACCAAATCTCACAAGGGGCGACTACCGATGCATCACATCCGGCCTTACAAGCTGTTTACTTTGGTTGAAGCTTTGCCTCGCGACCGGGTGGTCAATGTCACGCTGCCGAGCCGCCGTGGTCTCGGAGGAACTTCGCTGCTGGAGACGATGTTGATCCTGGCAGGCACGCGCATGGTGAATGCGCGAAGAGTCTTCGAGATCGGCACCTTCCTTGGCAGCAACACATTGAATATGGCGATGAACATTCCGGACGATGGAGAGATATTTACGCTCGATCTTGACGAACAGCACGCGACCGGCGTACAGCAACACTCCGCCGACGCTCCGCTCACGCAGATCCACCTTGCGTCGCAGTCGTCTCTTGATTTCTCCGGCACCGCGGTCGCTCAGAAGATTAATACGCTTATTGGCAACTCCACCACGTTCGACTTCTCGGCGTGGAAGAGGTCTATCGATTTTGTCTTTATCGATGGCGGACATGATTACGCGACGGTTAAATCGGACACCGAGAATGCGATCGAGTTGGCCGTGCTGGATAAGCCGTCCTGCATCATGTGGCACGATTACCGGTGCTGGGACTATCCCGCGCTCACCTGCTACCTCGACGAGTTTTCGGAAGAGCATCAGATATTTCACATTCAGGACACCACCCTCTGCGCCTGGTTCAATGATCCCAATGACTCGATCGTTCCCCGGCTCCTGGAATAGGACACATCCCCATTCTGGGGAGACAGAATGGATGCGCTTCGATCGATTCTTCGCCGGGACACCATCTACCGGAGTCTAACGCTTGTCGTTCTTTGCACCACGTCAGCCAGCTTTCATGGGCGGGATTCGCGGGTGTCGAAGAAGCGTCAACCTGACGCTTCATTTCGCTCAGAAAAAGCAGGGGCCAACAGACTCCTGAAGCTCGACGGTTTCAAACCAGTGTTTTCGCGTGGCAGCTGTTAGACGTGGCCGTGGACTCACAAATAACGTTGTTGCGAGACAGCAGAGACGCACTTGCGTAGTGTTGACATCGTCTAGAAAGGATCCCAACGGTGGGATGTTAGGGCGTGGAAGAATCGGTGTAGCGGACGACATAGAGTGTACCGGGCTCGGAGGCCAGCCACTGGGTGTAGTGGATGGGGGCGAACGGCGCGGCACCGGCGCAGATCCCGGGTTCGAAGGAGACGCCGTAGATCGGGTGGACATGCGGGGTCTCATCACGAAAAACCATGGCACAGGTGCCGGCGGGAACCGGTGGAGCCGGAGTGAAAGGATTGGCAGCCGATGCTATCGAAGGGTTATTGATGTAAGGTGTGTGTCGGAGTTCCACGAGAAGGTTATATTCCCATCCGTTGTCGACTGAGGTGTCGGGAACGTGTGCGGCGCGAAGTTCGGCCGCCATCGCCACGCGCGCGCGGTAGAGCGCAAAGGTGTTGTGCGTGACGGCAACGCCACACGCAGCCATGATCGCGATGAACGCAATACCCCCACGAGAAAATCGAGACTCGACTCGATCCTGGAGTTGCCGAACCAGGCAAATGAGCGCCACGAGAAGTAGTTCCAGCGAGTAGCGATCAAACAGCACGCCTGTGTGGTCGTTTGCTACAGCTACTGCTCGGTAAATGAGAAGAAATGTGTACGCGACCGCAAAAGGCCCTAGCAAAATCCCAAGTTGTCTCCAGGAGGGGCTCATGGTCTCCGAAACGACTTCCTGCTGACGACGCGTAGCGAAAAAAGAAAGGACGAGGCCGATCACGCCGCCCAGGGAAACAACAGTCAGTAGTCCCTGGATCCAGAGAGGAAGGAATACGTGTGGCATTCCTTGGCCTAGACTCTCATAGGCTCCATAGATCGTGATGAAGTCGCATCCTAGGTAGTCGCGAAGGGTTGGCTCCAAGAGGGAACTGAGGCCGCCACGTGGATGGATCAGGTAGGCGGCGAGAAAAGTGAAAGTGCCAACTAATCCGCAGACCGTGACGATGGTGCGCGGTCTGTATTTACGGATCGCGAGCAAGAATAACCCCGAGACGGGCAACAGAAGAAACGGAAACTCCAGGAAGAACCGAACGAAGAAGGCAATGATATACAGCCAGGAAACGTGGCTGATCCCGTAGGTTCCAGGGGTTGTGTAGGGTTGATGCCTGAGCCAGATCAAGCAGGCACCGATTGCCAGGAAGCCCGCAATCGTTGCTGCAGCGCCAGCGAGCAAGACCCGGCGATGGGCTCGCAGCAACCAAAGCGTGGACGGGATCATTACTAGGACTCCGAGCCACGCGACTTGGCGCGACGTTCCCACGGCTACGTTGGCGGCAACTGCAAAACATAGCCAACCTATGGAAGCGCGATCGTTCGCTGCCTGGAGTGCACGAAGGCACGCGTACAAGCAGAGGATGATCCCGAACAGACCGTGGATATCACTCATGAAAGTGACGGAGAGCAAGAGATACAGCGGCGAGAGAACGAGCGCGAGAGTTCCGATGACGGCGTTTCTTTCAGAGATGCCGCAGCGCACCAAGATGCGTTGCAGCAAGAAAGCGGATACCACGGATACCACCATCGTGCTCACGCGAACGGTGGTGAAGGAGAAGCCAAAAACTTTGATCAACGCAGCTCCGAGATAGAGTTGCCAGCAAAGCATTGCCGCCGACCAGCCGTTATAGTGGATGTGCCCCGTAGCAGCTAGATTTTTTGCGACGAGAATATAAGGTCCATCGTCGCCGATACCCATGGTGGTGTAAGGACTACTGATGAGTTCGCAGACGAGTACCGACAAGGCGCAGAAGAATGCGGGTACGCGATATTTCAGACCGAGCGGCAAGAAGTCCTCATCCTAGCTGGGAATTTGTAGATGTTGTGATGTGAGAGTTTGACAGGACTTGCAGAATTTATGACTAGCCAAACGCTTCACGATTATAAATCAAGACCCCACATCAGGGTGACACGACCATGGCGGGTTTAGGTCCGTACGAAGTACAGACCGTCCCGCTGGATGAAGCGCCGCCATAGGAGTGATGAAACCGGCCTATTCGCGCAAGAGAAACTTCATTTGAGGTCCTTCCTTAACCCCCAATCATCAGAGTGTGATCCAAATTACACTCTGATGTTCGGATGTGATATACCTGCCCAAAAAAGTCGAGCGAAGTGCGCATTCAATAAAACGAATCTCCGTTAACCCTTCCGCATGGCAACCATGCCATCAGGAGATTGGAAAATGGCAGATCGAAATATGCAACTGGGCTCAAGTGAGCCCAGTCCTTACGACATGGCAAGTCGGTGCGCCAGTTTCGCATCTCCTTCGACCCCAGCGCCTGCTATGGTCCAGCGCCCTTCGCTCCCATCCACTACTCCCGCTGGCTCGCCTCCAAACCTGGCACGCTCTACGTCGTCAACGGCACCGCACCGTCCCGGCAGTGAGCTCCGCTCGACAATTGTTATCCTCAAAGTACGATGCCAGCAATAAAACGTCGCTCGTCATCATCTGACGTCAGCAAAGCAGCAATAGGATTGCCCGGAGGCTATTTGCAACTCGTTCGCAGGTTCCGCATCCCAGCTCTCTTCTGCGCCCTGGCCGTGCTCCTCTGCGAGCTCATCAGCCACCCCTTCGCCAATATGGCAGTCTGCGACGACGGCCCCTACATCCTGATGGCGCGAACGCTCGCGACCACTGGACACATCGTCTTCAATGGCGGCGAGTCTGCCATGATGGGCTGGCAGCTCTACCTTGGGGCAGCCTTCACCAAGCTCTTCGGCTTCTCCTTCACCTCGGTTCGTATGAGCGCGCTGCTCGTAGCCATGGTGCTGGCTTTCCTCTTGCAACGCACCTTCGTCCGTGCCAGCATCTGCGAGCGCAACGCAACGATCGGCACCCTCGCACTAGTTCTCTCGCCCCTCTACCTCATGCTGTCAGCGACGTTCATGACCGACATCACCGGTCTCTTCGCCGTCGTCCCCTGTCTCTATGGCTGTCTACGCGCTTTGCGCTCCTCTACCTCCCGGGCGACGATTGGATGGCTAACCTTCTCCGTGGTGACCAACGCGATCCTCGGCACTTCGCGTCAGACCGCATGGCTTGGAATCCTCGTGATGGTTCCTTGTGCTCTATGGCTTTTGCGCGCCCGCCGTGGCGTCTTCCTCGCAGGTGCCGCAGCCACCCTCGCCGGGGCCCTCTTTATCCTCAGCTGCATGCTCTGGTTTCAGCACCAGCCCTACTCCATGCCGGAACATCTACTCATCCCGTCCTACCCTGTCGCTCACATCCTCGGGCAGTACACCCATGCCTTTCTGGATGTCCCTTTTTTATTGCTTCCCATCACGGTCGTATTTATTCCCGAACTTCGCCACAGCACCCGGCGATCCATAGCCGTTTCCTCCGCCATTCTTGTGGGCTACATTTTGCTGGCGATCCATTCCGGACATATCAATTGGGGAAGCCTGCTGGAGCCAGCCCTGCAGGGCCAGTGGGTCAACGTGTACGGAATCGTAGGCAGCACTTCCCTTCAGGGGCTGCCACCCAACTTCCTTGATCCCGCCGTCCAGGTGTTGTTTACCATCGCCTCGATCAGCGGCCTATTCGGCCTGATCGCCTCGATCCTGGCTCCCCGCAACACGCACCCCACCCCGGGTTCTTCCGCCTGCATCTCCTGGACGCAGATTGTCGTGCTCCTCGCGCCATACACCGCTGTCTACGGCCTTCTGCTCATTCCCCGAGCTGCGACGACCGGCATCTTTGATCGCTATTTACTCGGATTACTCTTCATCCCCCTCCTCTGCCTTCTTCGTTATTACCAGGAACAAGTCCATTCCCAGATTCCAACCGCGGCGACTCTACTGATCTGCGTGATGGCAATCTACGGCATTGCCATCACGCATAACACGTTTGCGCTCTATCGTGCCCGGGTGGCTTTCGCTGCTCAGCTTCGTGCATCTGGCGTTCCAGATACCTCAGTGGACAACGGCTGGGAGTACAACATGGGAGTCGAGCTCCAACATGCTGATCATCTCAACGATCCCAGGATTGCGATCCCTGCGCATGCGTATATTCCCGTCGCTGCTAATGATTTCTGCAAGACATTCTGGTATGACCGGACACCGCACATCCACCCTCTCTACGGCATCTCCTTCGACCCCAACGCCTGCTATGGTCCAGCGCCCTTCGCTCCCATCCACTACTCCCGCTGGCTGGCCTCCGCCCCCGGCACCCTCTACGTAGTCCGCTACACCGCCGCTTCCACACCCTGATCTCCCCCTGACAGTTGTTATCCTGAAAGCACGATGACCGCAGCAAAGAAGTCCGGCCCCGCGCTCTCCCCGCCGCCAACCCCGCCGCAGCGCTACATCTGCGTGCACGGCCACTTCTACCAGCCGCCCCGCGAGAACCCCTGGCTCGAAACCGTCGAACTCCAGGACTCCGCCGCCCCCTACCACGACTGGAACGAGCGCATCACCTCCGAGTGCTACGCCCCCAACGGAGCCTCGCGCATCGTCAACCAGCAGCACCAGATCATCCGCATCGTCAACAACTACGCCCGCATGAGCTTCAACTTCGGCCCCACCTTGCTCAGTTGGCTCGAAGACTTCGCTCCCCGCACCCACCGCATGATCCAGGACGCCGACCGCGTCAGCGCCGAGCGCTATTCCAATCACGGCTCCGCTCTCGCCCAGGTCTACAACCACATGATCATGCCCCTCGCCTCCGAGCGCGACGCCCGCACCCAGATCCGCTGGGGCATCGCCGACTTCGCCCACCGCTTCGGCCGCCAGCCCGAGGGCATGTGGCTCGCCGAGACCGCCGTCTCCCGCTCCGTCCTCGACCTCCTCGCCCAGGAGCGCATCAAGTTCACCATCCTCGCCCCCCATCAGTGCCTGCGAGTCCGCCGCATCGCAGCCAAAGTCGAAGCGCCTGCCGCCTCTCTCGACACCCCCGACGCCACGGTTGATCCCACCCAGCCGCCAGCCGAAGCAGAATGGCTCGACACCCCCGACGCCACCGTCGATCCCACACAGCCCTATCTCGTCAAGCTCAACGACGGCCGCTCCATCGCCGTCTTCTTTTACGACGGCCCAGCCTCCCGCGCCATCGCCTTCGAAGGCCTCCTCAACGACGGCGAAACCTTCGGCCGCCGCCTCGTCTCCGGCTTCCAGGACGACAAGCCCGTCTCCGAACCCCAACTCATCCACGTCGCCACCGACGGCGAAAGCTACGGCCACCACCATAACCGAGGAGAGATGGCCCTCAGCTACGCCCTCCACTGGATCGAAGAGAACAACCTCGCGCAGCTCACCAACTACGGCGAGTTCCTCGAGAAATTTCCCCCCCAATGGGAGGCCGAAGTCGTCGAAGAATCTTCCTGGAGCTGTTCCCACGGCGTCGAGCGCTGGCGTTCCGACTGCGGCTGCAACGGCGGCATGGCCGGCTGGAATCAGCTCTGGCGTGCACCCCTGCGCCAGGCCCTCGACCTCCTCCGCGACCGCACCGCGCCCCTCGCTGAAGCCGTCGCCGCTCCCCTCCTCAAAGACCTCTGGCAAGCTCGCAACGCCTACATCCACGTCATCCTCGACCGCAGCGACGACAACCTCGACCGCTTCTTCGCCGCCCACGCCACCCGCACCCTCACCTCCCACGAGCGCACCACCGTCTTCGAACTCCTCGAACTCGAACGCCACGCCCAGCTCATGTACACCTCCTGCGGCTGGTTCTTCGACGACATCTCCGGCATCGAAACCGTCCAGATCATCGCCTACGCCGGCCGCGTTCTCCAGCTCGCCCACAAGCTCTTCGGCGATCCCGTCCTCTTCGGCAGCGCAGCCTCCGATCTCGAAGCCGAATTCCTCGCCGTCCTCGCCACCGCCAAGAGCAACAACCCTGACATCGCCAACGGTGCCGAAGTCTATCGCCGTTTCGTCACCGCCGCTCGCCTCGACCTCGAAAGCGTCGGTGCCCACTACGCCATCAGCTCCATGTTCCGCAGCTATCCCGACTCCGGCCAGATCTTCTGCTTCGATGTCAGTCGCCACAGCTATGACGTCATGACCTCCGGCCGCGGCCGCTTCTCCGTCGGCCGAGCCACCCTCTGCTCCCGCATCACCGAAGAGTGCGAAGACATCTGCTTCGCCGTCCTCCACCTCGGCGACCAGAATCTCTCCGCCGCCGTCAAGCGCTTCAAGCCAGAAGACGAACCCGCCTGGGAGGCCTTCCTCACCAACGCCCGCACCTCCGTCCGCCGCGCCAACGTCCCCGAGCTCCTCCGCTTCGTCGACGGCTACTTCTACGGTGCCCCCGACGGCCGCTATCTCCCCATCGGCGAACACGACTCCACCCTCTACTCCCTCACCTCCCTCTTCGCCGACGAGCAGCACCACATCCTCCAGAGCATCCTCAACCAGACCCTCGCCGAGGTTGAAAACTCCCTCATGCGAATCTACGAAGAGCACGCCACCCTGCTCGACTTCCTCGGCGACGCCAACGTCCCCACCCCCCCCCCCC
>DATCDL010000413.1:0-9195 GCA_036510715.1 Acidobacteriaceae bacterium | reverse complement strand
CCGGCGGTGATGTTCGCGAAGCCAGGGAAGGGCTGAGGGGGCGGAGGCGGTGGGACGAAGGTGGCGTGGTCGATGCGGGCGCGCTGCCAGGCGGGCATGAGGCGGGGGAGGTTTGCGGGGTCTGCAAAGAAGGCGAAGACGGTCTCGATGGGGTAGGGGAGATGCTGCTCGGTGTGGAAGCGCAGGCGCATACAGGGTAAGTGTATGGTCTTGCGGGGATGCGGTCCTGCGGAACTGCGCGGACGGCGGGAGTTGGGTTGTGGTGTCGTGAACAATCTGTCGACTGCGGTGTACTCGTGTTGAGAAACCGGAGGTGAGCGGAGGGATTGGTGCTGCGGCTCACCTGCGGGGCTTGCGGAAAGGCAAAGGCAAGAGCGGGAGACAGCAGGTTCGTTCCCCTTCGACTTCGCTCACGGTCGGAATGACAGAGAGAAAGGCAAGTGCAAGTGCAAAGGCAAGAGCAAAGGCCAATGCGGGGGTCCTTCGCTTCGCTCAAGGATGACGGCGAAAAACAAGCAGCGGCAATGGCAGCGCAAAGGGAAAGGCGCGTGGGTCGTGATGGTGGGGCAACAGGAATGGCGTCCCTGGGGACGCCATTGGCTGCTTGAGAGATCGTGTTGCAGGTGAGGCAATCGTATTGGCGATGAGGCGTTAGTTGGGCATGAGGACGGTGTCGATGACCTGGATGACGCCGTTGGACTGAATGACGTTGGCTGTGGTGATGTAGGCCGAGCCACCCTTTTCGTCGGTGATTTTGATCTTGCCCATGTCTTCGGTGAAGGTGAGAGCGCCACCTTCAACAGTCTTGGCGGTGTAGGTTCCCTTGCCCTTTTTAATCCAGGCCTTGAGTTCCTTGGTGGTGATCTTGCCGGAGACGACGTGGTAGGTGAGGATCTTTACGAGGGTGGCCTTGTTCTCTGGCTTGACGAGGTTGTCGACGGTGCCGGCGGGGAGCTTGGCGAAGGCATCATCGGTGGGGGCGAAGACGGTGAAGGGGCCGGGGCCTTCGAGGGTGTCGACCAGGCCGGCAGCCTTGACGGCGGCGACGAGGGTCTTGTGGATCGGCGAATTGACCGCGTTCTCGATGATGTTCTTGGTGGGATACATGGCTGCTCCACCAACGGTTGGGTCCTTCATCTGGGCGTTTGCAGCGAAGGAGGTAATGGCAAGCGCGGCGCCGGCCATCAGGGTGATCAGAGACTTTTTCATTTTGGTATTTCCTTTCAAGTGGTGGTGCTGAAGATGAGTGAAGATGAGAAACAAAACTATTGCTTCGCCTCGCTTTGCTACAGAGACGCACACCTTATCTACGCGGTGGGGGCAAGAGTGGATTGTTCTCACACAAGAAAGATGGATGCGGAGGAGCGTACAGAGTCGCGAGGGCGAAGGGATTGGATTTGAGGGGATGGTAGAAGTAGGGTAGAAGTTTGGCGGTGTCCTGCGCGGACGGCGAAAGCTAAACGTGGGCTGGAAATGCGGCGGGGTATGTAAGGGAAGGTTCGCCTGCGTTGACAAAGCGGAGGAGCAACCGTCAACTGATAACGAGGTCATGCAGATTAAGAACCCTTTGCGAGGGCGATCGGCGAAGAACGGAACGAGTTCGAGAGTTGCGCGTGGTCTGCCTAAGGCTAGACATGAGCGCGGCTTATTGCTGGTGGGAGTCTTCAAGCTGAGCAAGGCAATTTTTTTTACGGCGGTGGGCGCCGGAGCCCTGCAACTGGTGAACAGGAATATGGATGATGTGCTGATGCGGATCATCGATGCACTGCGGATCGATCCTGAGAGACGCTTTGTCGGGATCCTGTTGGAGCAGGCGGGACTGGTGAACAGTCATCAACTGCGACGGGCAGGGATGCTCTCGTTTTTGTATGCGGTGGTTTGCGTAGTGGAGGGTACGGGACTGGTGCTGGAGAAGAGTTGGGCGGAGTACTTCACGGTGATCCTGACGGCGATGGGGCTGCCATGGGAGAGCTACTCATTGATGGAGAAGTTTTCGCCGTATAAGGTAGTTCTGATTTTGATCAACATGGCGGTGCTGTTGTATCTGCTTTGGATCTTGAAGAAGAAGAAGCAGGGGGAAGCGATGGCGACGGAGTAGGGGGAAAGCGGGGTGAGGGGGGAGCCGTTTTCGCTTTTATTTCGCCTACAGCAAGGGTTGAGCGCTGGCAAGTAGGTAGCCGGTGACGAATCAGACAAGATAACACAACATGTAGTGGTGCGGATGAATTGGTACGCTAGATGCTGGATTTTCCACATTTCCAGCGGAAAACCGGGAACATAACCCGCAGATTTCACTTGCTATCCGAGGCTCGAGGCGACATTCTTAGTGGAACGAAGTGGAAGAAAGTGGTCAAAACGGTAAAGTTAACTCGTTACTGTCCCGATAGTAAGACATAAGGGCCCAGAAAACGAGTCTTCGTAGAGGTACCCCTGAGGTTGAAATGTTTCGTGGCAATCACCCAACGCGTGTTGATGAGAAGGGCCGGCTGAAGGTTCCGGCTGATTTCAAGCGCCGTGTGGATGAGCTTTACGGGCCGCAGTTTTTTATTACGAGCAAGGACGGCAAGCGGGCTGAGCTGTACCCGATGAAGGAATGGGAACGGATTGAAGATGCGCTGGCGAAGGCACCTTCAAGTGCGGCGAAGAAGAAGTTTCTGGATGTAACGAATTATTACGGCCAGGTTGTGGAGATGGATGCGCAGGGAAGGTTGTTGATTCCGCAGTTGCTGCGCGAGGACGCGACGCTGGCTGGAGATGTTGCGGTACTGGGATTACAGACGTACCTGGCGGTTGTGAACGATGCGAAGCACAGGGCGCAGCTGGCGGACAATCCGCTGACGGACGCAGATATGGATGCGTTGGGAGCGGCAGGAATTTAGGTTTTGAAGCCCCTGAGTGGGGCGCATGAGGCGGATGAGATGGCTGAACCGCAACATGTACCGGTTCTTTTGGAAGAGAGTTTGAACTTTCTGAATGTGCGTCCAGGCGGCGTGGTGGTTGACGCGACGCTGGGATTTGGCGGTCACTCGGCTGCGATTTGCCGCAGGCTAGGGCCTGCAGGAAAGCTGATTGCTTTCGATCGCGATGAGCAGGCGATGGAGTTGGCGAAGGCTCGGCTGGCGGTTTTGGCTGAGGAGCTGGGAGCGGAGATGCCAACGGTTGAGTATGTGGCGCGGCCGTTCTCGGAGATCGCCGAGGTTATAAAGCCGGGCACGCTGGATGGATTGCTTGCGGACTTTGGCGTGAGCAGCATGCAGCTGGATGAGGCGCACAGAGGTTTTAGTTTCAGGTCGGATGGGCCCCTTGATATGCGGATGGATACGCGCGGTGGGTTGACGGCCGAACAAGTGGTAAATCAGGCGGACGAGGAAGATCTCGCGAACTTGATTTACGAATTCGGAGAGGAAAGGAGGTCGCGGAGAATCGCCAGAGCTATTGTGCGGGCGCGGCCGATTACTACAACAGCGGAACTTGCTCGCGTGGTGTCGGCCGTTGCCCCGCCAATAAAAGGCGAGAAGATTCATCCGGCGACGAAGACTTTTCAGGCGCTTCGAATTCGCGTGAATGATGAGTTGGGAGAGATTCAATCGCTGCTTAGGAGCGCGGAATCTTTGCTGAAGCCGGGAGGCAGAGTGGTACTGATCAGCTTCCACTCGCTGGAGGACCGGTTGGTGAAGGACAGTTTTCGCGAGAGCGCGAGGCAGGGTGTCCTGGAGATATTGACGAAGAAGCCGGCTGTGGCGAAAGAGCAAGAAGCGCTTAGGAATCCGCGGTCGAGAAGCGCGAAGTTGCGAGCAGCGGAAAAGGTTTTGAGCGGCGGCGAGAAGTTGAAAGCCGCAAGAAGAGTTTAGAGATCGGGCCGGGGTTGTCCTGCCGTGCTTTCAGGCGAAAGACAACCAATGTACGAAAAAGTCCCCTCCCCCTATCAGCAACCCCGGCCCGGGTTGCACTCGCAAAGACGAGTTGGGGGAAGAGGCTTGAAGAATTTTAGTTTTGGATTGAGGCGGAGGGAACGCGATGGCGACGATGGCGATTGCAGGGCGAGAGATGGCGGAGACACAGACACGGTCAAGCCAGCGCCGAGGGGTGAGCGTGGCCGAGCGCAACCGCGAGATGTATGAGCAGCAGCGCGCGCGGCGCCGTGGACCGACGCCGGAGATGTTCTTCGGGAAGCATATCGACAACAGCCGCATTGTGAAGGCCGATGATCCTGAACGGCGCAAGGAGATGCGGAGCTTTACGATCGCGATGACGATGTTTTTCCTGCTGACGATGGTGTATGTGTGGCAGCATTTTTCGGCGATCGAGGTGGGCTACCGCGTGGAAGCGCAGAAGACGCAGGTGGAGTTGTTGCGCGAGCAGAACCGGCAGCTGGAGCTGAGCGAAGCACAGTTGAGTGATCCGGGGCGCATCGATCATATTGCGAAGCAGTTGGGTCTGGATACGCCGTTGCCCGGGCAAGTGGTACGGCAGGATGGCATGGCCGGGAACTCGTCGGTGATGGCGCAGGCGCATATTCCTGTGTTGCCGGTGAATTAGGAAATTACAACGATCTTCGTTGGCGGCGGAGAGCATCGCACGAGAACAGGAATTTCCGGATGAAACAAACGTCACGGCAGAAGCTGACCGCACCGATACGCAGGGTGCGGTTTGTTTACGTCGCGATGTTTTTCTGCGCGTGGGCAGTGGTGATTGCGTTTCGGCTGGGCTGGCTGCAGATTGTGCGGCACAGCGACTTTGTGGAGCGGGCGAAGCAGCAGCAGGAGCGAGGGTTCGAAGTTGCTCCGCACCGGGGCGTGCTGTACGACCGGAACCTGCGCGAACTGGCGATGACGGTGCTGGTGGACAGCGTGTATGCGGTGCCGAGCGAACTGGGGGATAATCGCGCGGATGATGCGGCACTGCTGGCGAAGATCGTGCATGTTGATCCGTTGGACCACTTCACGACAGAGCGGCAGATGGATGCACGGTTCAATGCTTCACGTCATTTTGCATGGGTGGCTCGGAAGGTTACGCCGGACATTGCGAACCGGATTCGCGAGTTGAATCTGAAGGGCGTCTATTTTCAGAAAGAGTTCAAGCGGTTCTATCCGAATGGTGATTTAGCGGCGCACGTACTGGGGTATGTGGGTACGGATGACGATGGGCTGGGCGGACTGGAGCGGAAGTTCGATGACGAACTGCATGGAACGCCGGGGCATGAGTTGACGGCGATCGATGCGAAGCGGCATGTGCTGGGGTCGGATGAGAGCGATCCGCAACCGGGTGAGAACCTGGTGCTCTCGATCGATTCGAACATTCAGTACATGGCGGAGCGAGCGCTGGATGCGCAGATGGCGAAGGTGAAGGCGTCGCACGGGACGGTGGTGGTGCAGGATCCGCACACGGGACAGATTCTGGCGCTGGCGGTGAGTCCGAGGTTCGATCCGAATGACGCGCGGCATGTGGACTCGGCCGACCTGACGGATCTTGCAGTGAGCGATGTGTATGAGCCGGGGTCGACGTTCAAGCTGGTGACGTACTCGGCTGCGATTGATGCGGCGGGCGTGGAGCCGACGTCGATGGTGGACTGCCAGGGCGGCTCGATGACGATGTATGGGCGGACGCTGCATGACGATAAGTCGGACCACTTCGGCGTGATCACGGTGAAGAAGGCGCTGGAGGTTTCGAGCGACGTGGGTGCGGCGAAGATGGCGCTGAAGCTGGGGCCAAACGAATTTTACAAGTACATCAAGGCGTATGGATTCGGAGAGCGGTCGGGGATTGAATTGCCGAGCGAGACGAAGGGGCTGCTGCAGGCTCCGCGCAAGTGGGGATCGACGAGCATCCTGTCGATTGCGATAGGACAGGAGATCGCGGTGACGCCGGTGCAGCTGGTGTCGATGGTGTCGACGATTGCGAATGGCGGGGTGTATATGCCTCCGCATATTCTGCTGCAATCGACCGATGAGATGAAGGGCGATGCGCGGCTGGTGGCAGATCCGTTTCATCCGGTGTACCAGCTACCGGCAAAGCTGCCGGATGGCGCGCACCGCGTGATCAGCGAGCTGACGGCGGCGAAGATGCGGGAGATGATGGCCGGCATTGTGACGGAGGGGACGGGAAAGCCGGCGCAGCTGAATGGTTATAGTTCGGCTGGAAAGACGGGCACGGCGCAAAAGATCGACCCTGTAACCCATACGTATTCGCATACGAAGCTGGTGGCCAGCTTTGCGGGATTTGCTCCGGTGAGTGATCCGGCGATCTCGGTGACGGTGGTGATCGATACGCCGACGGTGGGCAGCCGGTATGGGACGGCGGTGAGTGCTCCGGTGTTTCGCGAGGTGGCGCAGGAGGTGCTTGAGTATCTTGGGGTGCCGCATGATCAGCCGTTGAAGACGCCGACGCAGATGCAGTTGGTGCAGAGCTCGGTGGAGCCGGATGATGTGCCGGACGAGCAGGTTGGGGATTTGACTGCGATGTTCGATGAGGTGAATAGTTTGCCGACGGATGATCCTCTGCGGCAGCCGGAGAATGCGGCGGCGATGGCGGAGAATGAGAGTGCGGACAAGGCTTTTGATACGGCGGCGAAGCAGAAGCCGCAGCTGGGTGGGTTGAGTTCGCTGCCGGACAAGGTGCTTGCAGCGTTTCACCGGAATGGGAATACGACGTCGGTGATGCCGGATGCGGTGACGACGGGGAGCGAGCGCTTCGCGGCCCCCGTGATTCGACCACAGGTGCAAGACCGCGGGAATGGAGCGGTGGTGGTGGATCCGGGGAAGCGTGTGGCGGTGCCGGATTTCAACGGGGACGACTTGCGAAAGGTGGTGGAGCGTGCCGGGAATCTTGGGTTGAGGGTGCAGACGCTGGGCAGTGGACTGGCGCAGGAGCAGGCTCCCGTGGCAGGAACGATGGTGCCGGTGGGGACTGCGATTGTGGTGCGGTTCTCGCGTTAGGGCACGGGATCGAGGGTAGAGGATAGAGGATAGAGAGGACAATCTCTTTCGGCCTAGAATTGACCTATGCAATGGAGTGATGTGATAGCGACGGTGCGCGTGATTGAGGGGTCGGGGCGGCGCGATATCGAGGTTCGCGGCGTGCAGTATGACTCGCGGCGCGTGAGCTCGGGAGACGTGTTTGTCGCGATGCGTGGTGGGACTACGGATGGGAATCGGTTTATCGATGCGGCGATTCGCAAGGGTGCTGCGGCGGTGGTGACGGATTCGCTGGAGGTGTTTGTCGATGTGCGACAGCAGCAGCCGGAGTTGGCGCTGGCGTTGGTTGAACACGGACGGAGAGCGCTGGCGGAGGTCAGTTCCGCGGTGTTTGGGGCTCCGGAAAAGAAGCTGAAGATTAGCGCGGTGACGGGGACGAATGGGAAGACGACGACCGCGTTTCTGCTGGAGCAGATGCTGCGGAGTGTGGGGCGGAAGTGCGTGCTGCTGGGGACGATTGAGACGCATGTGGGGGATGCGGTGCGGGAGAGCGAACATACGACTCCGGAGAGCAGGGATGTGCTGGCGGTGCTTGCCGAGGGCGTGCGCGCGGGATGTACGGAGGCGGTGATGGAGATGAGCAGCCATGCGCTGGAGCAGGAACGGGTGTGGGGGATTCCGGTGGATGTTGCGATCTTTACGAATTTGACGCAGGACCATTTGGACTATCACGGGACCATGGGGGCCTATGCGAGCGCGAAGGCGAGGCTGTTTGCGGGGGTGGGGGCGGGGGCGCCGAGGGCGGCGGTGATTAATGCGGATGATGCGGCGGCGGAGCAGATGATTGCGGCGGCTTCCGAGTGCGAGGACATCATCACTTATCAAATTGGAATGCCGTTCTCGCTTGCTTCGCGTGAGCAATGGGTGGCGGCTGAGTTCATGGAGGCAGCGAGTGGTACCGAGTTCGTATTGCGGTCTACCTCGGCTGAAGCGGATGGTAAGCGGATCAAGACACCATTGGTGGGCCGTGTTAATATTCTGAATTTACTCGCGGCAATTGCCGCCGCAAGAGCTCGCGGGCTGACGATCGAAGAGATAATACAGGCGGTGAAAACGCTCCGTCCTGCGCCGGGACGGTTCCAGGTAGTATCGGCTATGGATGAGGCAGGTTTCATGGTCGTTGTCGATTACGCGCATACAGAAGATGCGCTGGAGAACCTGATTCAAATCGCGGCCTATGAAGCAGAGCGTGTGGGTCTCGGCGAGGGCCGCGTGATCACAATGTTTGGTTGTGGTGGAGACCGTGACAGGACGAAACGACCAAAGATGGGACGTGCGGCTGGCAGGGGTAGCAGCCTGGTGGTTGTAACGAGCGACAATCCGCGCAGTGAAGACCCGGCGCAGATCATCGATGAAATTTTGATTGGCGTGCTCGAGACGAACGTGAATTTTCTGGTCGAGCCCGACAGGCGGAGGGCAATCGAAGTGGCGATACGTGCTGCTAGGCCCGGAGACATTGTGCTGCTGGCGGGCAAAGGGCATGAGAAGACGCAGACGTTTGCGGAGGGGGCGGTGGCGATTGATGATGTTGCGGAGGCGGAGCGCGTGCTGCGAGAACTTGGAAAAGCAGATTCCCTTCGGGAATGACAGAAAGAAAAGCAAAGGCAGCGGCGACAGCAGATCCTTACTGGATGACAACCAAAAGAGCAGGGAATCACAGAAGCAACGGTGGCAAGAGGTGAAGCGGTGAAGCTGACGCTGGGGCAGATTGCGGATTGGATTCATGCGGAGGGAGAGTTCGATACGGGCGCGGAGGCGCTGGGGTATTCGATCGACTCGCGCACGATTGGGGCGGGCGATTTATTTTTTGCGGTGAAGGGCGAGCGCGTCGATGGGCATGATTATGTCGAGACAGCGCTGGCGGATGGGGCGGTGGCTGCGGTGGTGAGCATGCGGTGGTTGAAGCCGGCGATGGTGGATGAGGCTCGGCTGCTGCGGGTTCCGGATGAGTGTGAGGACTGCGTGCTGGTGGCGATGCAGAAGCTGGCGCACGCGGTGCGGCGGGCCTGGGGTAAGAGGGTGATTGGGGTGACGGGTTCGGCGGGGAAGACGACGACGAAGGAGTGTATTGCGGCGGCGCTGGGAGCGAAGTTTAAGGTGTTGAAGACGGAGGGGAATTACAACAATCATTTTGGGTTGCCGCTGACGCTTTTGAGATTGGAGATGGAACATGATGTGGCGGTGGTGGAGATGGGGATGAATCATGCGGGGGAGATTCGAG
>DATCDL010000412.1:0-11961 GCA_036510715.1 Acidobacteriaceae bacterium | reverse complement strand
TATCGCCGAGGGACGCATGTCCGTCAAGATGGATGGAGGCCGGGAGGTGCAGCTTGACCCCGTGAAGCATCCGCACCTTGACCACGGCTACGCCGTGACCAGCCACTCCAGCCAGGGGCAGACTGCCGACCGGGTCCTCATCAACGTTGACACGGAACTTGGAGCGAAAGACCTTCTTAACAACCGCATGGCTTATGTCTCGGTTTCGCGTGGTGCCTACGACGCGCAACTCTTCACGGACAGCCGCGAGAAGCTGGGCGCTGCGCTCGGCCATGATGTCTCGCACACAAGCGCTCATACGCCCGACCCGAAGCCGCCGCAGCGGGAGCTTGCAGAGGCACCCAAGCAGGAGAAGAGCCAGGACTTGGACGTTGGATTGAGCCTCTGAGCCTGCCCATGCGTGCAGTCCACGCCTCTATCGGCTCTTGAAGTGCCAAGCACTGCCCAAAAGAGAAGATGTGCGATGATGGGAAAGCGGCAAAATTTACACATAAACTTACACAGTTCACATTTCGGCAAGCGTAACTCTTTATTTATTAGCCACTTGCGAAGAGACACAGCGGACTTAAAATCCGCAGACCCTAACCGGTCGTGGGGGTTCAAGTCCCCCTCCGGGCACCATAGAGTCAATAACTTATAGTGATTTAGCGATTGCTGCAGAATCGGTGTGTGTTGGCGTGTGATACTTGGTTTCTACAAGGGTCACAGAAGTATCACTGGAGAGCGTTATGGCGCTAAAGGAGCAGGAGTCGCCCGCACGAGGGCTTTGGAAGCGTTTATCGGGGAGCGGCATTTGATGGATTCGTTACCGCGATCATGATGGGAAATTGCATAGGAAAAAAGTGGGACGTAAGAGTGATGCGATTGATCTTCTGAATAAACGCCGCAACGATCGCGGTGTAGGCGTCAAAATGCCGGAGAACATCCGCGCTGCGCCGATCAAATTCGGCGAAATTGCGGACTATATAACCGAGGAATACACCCAAGCACACCACGAAGACTCACGAAATATTAGGCAACGACTTGGAAAGTTGAAAGTGTTCTTTGGAGAGCGTGCGGCCGAATCGATCAAGCCTGAAGAGATTGATCGCTGGCTCAGCAAGAACACGAAGACGGCCGGAACTGCCAATCGCTACCGTTCAGGCATGAGCCTCGTGTACCGTGAAGCGCTTCGTAATGGCAAAGTAACCAACAATCCGGTTCGGTTGGTGCGTCAGAGAAAGGAGGGGGATGGCGTCATCCGCTTTCTCCGCGACGATGAGGAGAAATTGCTGCGCGGGATCATTGAAGAGCAATATCCAGAGAAGATATGTGAACTGGATGTTTCCCTTGGCACCGGAATGCGGCTTTCAGAGTAGTACGGGAAACGACTCCTGTGGGACCAGGTCGATTTCAAGCGGAGGGAAATCACACTCAAGAAGACGAAGAACGGGAAGGGACGAGTCATCCCGATGAACTCGGTGGTGTACGCTGCCTTCAAAGTTAGGAAAGCTCAAGTCCCAGACGCAAAGAGAAAAGATCCCGTCTTCGATGTTCTGCCGCGGTCGTGGTGGGAGGACGTGCGTGAGAACGCTGGACTGGATGATTATCGCTGGCACGAATCCTCCACCACCATGAATCTATAAGGAGTTTCCATGCGTAAAACGACTCCATTGCTAGCCGGGCACACGCCGTAGAAATCTTCAAGCGAACTGAAGCAGAGGATTAAGGGGAAATCAAATTCAGACGCTTCATACTTTCATCTGAAGCTAGGGTGAAGAGCTCGCACCCAAAAGACCAAAGATCCCGGTCATCGGAGATTCGATTACTTGCGGGTTCAAGGATGAGACCAGATCTCCGAAGCATAATAATGGTTTGACAAGTGAGAATGGTTTATGTGCTACGCCGCCATTGCGGCTCGACGTGTCGATGCGCAGATCATGATGATCTGTTGGTCGGGCCGCGGGGGTATATCGAAATTTTCATTTCGATCACGACCGTGAAGGTACCCTTCCCAAACCGTTCGCTCACACTCTCCCATTGGACACTGAGTCTGATTGGAATCAAAAACATGATCTGGATACTGACAAGGGCAGAACGGCTCCATTAACGAAAGAAGAGCTCCTCGCCACTTATGATCAGTTTCTCGAGAGACTTCATCGCCTCTTCCCACATGCGGAGGTTATTGCTAGCATCGGTCCTATCTATGACGAGTAGGGCCGACCGGTTGTGGTTAGAGTAATGAATCAACCCGGCGCTACTTACTGGCGACCAGTTCCAGCCGGACCACATCGTAGACCACGCCACTTGTGAGACCACCCGCGGGCACGGTGAGAGTAAGACTGTTCTCGCCGGGGTGCAACATCGCGGCGCTGAACGGGAGGTCTTTCTCCACCCATGAGCCCTCGATGCCATCGCGATTGATGGTCGCGTTGTAGATGAGGTGGGTGATCTGGCCGGCGGGCTGTCCGTTGACCGCAACGTCGAGGCTGCGGGTACCGACGCCGCTCAAGGCTAACCGCAGCACCGCATGGCCATCCAGAGGCTCGGAGCGGGGCACGTCGAAGTGAACGGTCCACGGGGTTGCGCGGCCTGAACCGCGGCCAGTGGTTTCGTCATTTTCGGCATGAGGCACCTGGTCGATGAACCAGTCCTTTTGCCAGTTGCTCTTGCCGATGGTGAAGTTCACGTCATTCGGGAAGAGCGAGGCGTATTGGAGGTACAGCCCCCAGTGCCAGTGATCGTTGCCCATCAGGAACTCGGACGCGGAGCGGTTGGGCACGCCAATCTGCCACAGTTGCTTGCCGTAGCGAACTGGCGTCCAGTCGAGGCCGCCGAGGTCGACCTGACCGCCGGGACCGACTGTGATGTCGCCCTTGTGGAACTCGCCAAGCACGCCGTCGGCGATTGCGTGGAGTTCATAGTGTCCGGGACGGACCAGCGGGATGGTGAAGCGTCCATCGGGCGAGCCGTGCACCCAGAACTCGTAGTGTTTGGCGTCGTTCTGCCAGGTAAGAGGTTGAGGTGTGAAGCCGCGGCCGGGCCGGGGTGCGTCATCCTGCGAAGGAGAAGCGGGCTGATCCGGGAACGCGAGGCCAACCATAAGGTTGGGCAGTGTCGCGCCGGGAGCTTGGGGGTCGCGCAGCAGGAGTTGGCCTGCTATCGTACCGCGCTGCGCGGCTTGGGGGTAGTCAACGTGGCTCACCCAGGTATAGGGCCACTTCGCCTGTTCGCGACTGGCCTGCTCTTTCGCGGCGGCGAACATTGCATCGGGGGTGGGAGCGGAGGCGAGATAAAGGAAGATCGGACCGACGACCTTGTTCCAGTTTTCATTGGCGGCGATGGGCAGTTCGCTACCGCCGTAGTGGGTGCCGCGCCAGTAGTCGAGGAGAGTAGGGTCGCCACCGTCACCATCGTCGATGTGCCCCGTGAGTTCGAAGTGAAAGGGGCCGCTGCTGAGGTACTCGGCCGACGGATTGATGAAGTAGATGCCGATGTGGTACTTTGTGCTGGACCAGCCGTAGACAGGCGTGTCGAACTGGTCGGCGGAGTAGTCGTACTTGTGCTCGACGCGGCCTTTATAGATGCCGGTGGTGAGGCGCCGCGCCTCTTTCATGTTAAGGTCGGTGCCGCGGTCCCAGTCGCTGCCGGTGGGCATCAGCTCATTGCGCTGCCGGTCGACCGAGAGCCAGTCGAAGACCTGCTGGTTCAGCTTCATCCCGTAGCGGCTCTCGCCGAGTTGCGTGGCGCCATAGGTGGGCTGGTGAGTGAAGATCGCGTAAGTATAGATGCCGTGATCTTCGCGGCCAAGGGTATAGCGAATCTCCATATCGAGCAGGAGACCGAGGCCGCGCGAGCCGCCCCGCCGATTGCCCGTGAAGGTGCCCGCATTAGGCCTGCGGCCGGACGCTGGCGGCGGTCCAATCGTACGGCCCGCGAGTTGCGGGGCGGCGTCTTCAACAGAGGCCGTCGGGTCGGGCCGCGGATGAGCGGTTAGGGATTCGCCGTCGGACCAGCCCCTGATCGAAACCTCCGCGCGTTCGCCGCCGTTGGTGGAAGGATCGACCGTGATGGTAGCGGCCAGGCGCGCGGCGCCGGAGGGATTCTGCTCCCAGTAGCCGGCGTGATGGCCGGAGACGTAGCCCATCGTTTCGAGGCCCTTATATTTGAGCGAAACCATGTCGCCGGTGACCTTGCTGATGGTCGCGGTCACGTAGGCATTGCTGACAACGTAAGCTGCACCTTCGTCCTTGACTGTGACCCCGGCGTGGCTGGTGGATTGCGCCCGCAAGGTTGCGCCGGAGGTGCATGTCAGCGTCAGCAGAAGCCAGCCGGCAGCCGCCCAGGGCATCGCCCACGGAGTCGTCTTTCGTTGCGAGGAATTCATTGCCAATACTGCCTCTAGAATGTGACGCGGCCGGAGAACTGGAAGTCGCGGTTGCCGCTGGCCTTGGTGACCTCGCCCAGCGTGGAACTTGATGCGGCAGACCAGGTGCTTCCGATGCCGCCGAAGTTCACCTTGTTGGTCACATCGCTGCAATCGACCCCAAAGATGAAACGGACCCTCTCTGGAGTGATGTTGAAGCTGCGGCGAACACTCATGTTAAGGTTGTAATGGCTGGGATTACGCAGACCCAGCACCGCGCTGCGGGAAGCGTCGCCGATTTTGGTGATGTAGTTGGCGGGCAGCGTGGCGGAACCTGGAGCGGAAGGAATGGCCTGGGGAGCCCGGAAGGCATTCGAGTCGATGTACTTGATTGCGTTCAGGTGGTTGGCGGTAATGCCCTTGCCGAAGCTGCCGTTAATGCGCACCGGCCCGTGGAAGTCCGGATTGATGTCGGGCATGCAGGTCCCAGCTGACGGCGTGGTGCAACCGGAGCCGACGATGAGGAGCGGCGTTCCGGAGTCGTAGGTAAAGATGCCCGAGAGGGACCAACCGCCGATGATGTTGCGTACCAAGAAGTTGTTGCCACCGAGGTGTCCCTTGCCGAAGGGCAGGTTGTCGACGCCATAGATGTTGAGGATCTGGGGCGTATCGTTGGCGGTGAGGCTGCGGTCGGCGCGATCGTTGCCGGGCAGCGCGACGCCGCTCGAGGAGACGGATGCGGGCACCGGGAAGGCGGAGCGGATGGTGCCGTCGTCGCCGATGTTGCGGGAGTAGGTGTAGTTAAGGGTGAAGCTGAGGCCCTTGTACTCGCGCTGCGCCAGGACGATCTGAAGTGAGTTGTAGCTGATGTTGGCGATGTTGTCCCACTCTGGACTGGGCGGCGAAGAGTATTGCGGATATGGACGCAACATGCGGGCGATAGTTGCACTGGCGTTCGGGGCGCCAGTCTGCGTCTGCGCGTAAGCGGCGTAGGGCACGGTGACGCTGGGGTCGGCCTGCATCGCGATCGCGATGTTGGCTGGAGTCGCGGGGGAGTTGAGGATGTTGGTGGTGTTGTCGGTGCCAACCACCGAGCCCAGAGTGGCGATGTACTTCGGATCGAGTTCACCGGACCAGAAGCCTGAAACGGGTGCTCCCCCTACGAAGTGAGACTGGCTGCCGGCATAGGTGACGGAGATCGTCAGGTCGGGTGTGATCGCGCGCTGCAACCCCAGGTTGTAGAAGTTGAAGGTCGGGGCACGGCCGGACAGATAAGGGTCGGCGTAAGCAGGAGCTCCTCCGGCGGTCACATACTTGCCGGCGGCGTTGACGTAGTTGCCGATGCCATTGGTGAGAGCGGTCGCCGAGGGCGTGGTGGGCGTGGGCAGCACGAAGCCTGGACCACCGAAGTTAGTGTTGGCCAGCCCGGCCGCCTGGAATGCCGCACTGTTGTTCAGATAGAACGAAGGCCCGGCAGAGATACCGGTGCTGACTGCGGGGGGAAGAACGAGGTTGGCCGTGAAGCCGCCCTGGCCTGTTCCGGCGGAGTCTCCGCCGCGGCCGCCGACGCCGCCGGCGCGGGAGTAGGCAATAGCAAAGCCCGCGCGGACGACGGTCTTATTGTTGATCGAGTAAGCCGCGCCAAGGCGTGGACCGAAGTTCTTCCAGTAGGTGTGGACCGGCGTGCGGCACTGGCAACTGATGTCGGACCCGCGGTTGCCGGCGAACTCCAACTGGCCCGGAGTTCCCGTCAGGGAGTTGTTTGCGTTCGGATTGAAGAAGCTGAAGCGATCCTGCACCTCGTGATACGGGGGCAGGTAGTCGTAGCGCAGACCGAGGTTCACAGTGAGTTTGGGCGTTACCTTGAAGTTGTCCTGGACGTAGGGAGACCAGGGGTGATAGCGGCCACCGGTTTCAGAGAACGCCTGGATGCTTGTTCCCGCGCTGTTCACGGCTCCCAGCATAAAACTGGCGTAAGCATAACCGTTGGTGTTGCTGGCGAGCGAGGCTCCGGAGAAGTTGGCGGTGGAGTTGGCGGAGAAGGCCTGGGTATAGATGCCGGACGGGCTACTCTGGCTCGAGGTATTGTCTTGCAGCCACTGGGTCTCGAGGCCGAAGGTGATCGAGTGCCGCCCCTTGTCCCACTCCAGATTGTCGACCAGGGTGTACGCGTTCGGGACTACGTTATGGGTGGCGTCCGAGGCCCCGGCTTCGGTCCAGGTTGTAATGGCGGTCGGGAATTGAGTGTTTGCGGCGAAGGTGGTCCCGGGGAACGCGTCGGCGGCCTGACCGTTGGGCAGATTGCCGATGCCGATGTCGGGACCCGCGCGGTAGGGCGCGACGTTAAAGGTCGGCGACGAAACCGGCTGCGGGAAACGGCTGAAGCCATACTTGATCTGGTTGACCAGATGCGGTGTGAAGACGATCGAGTGCTCCAGAATCATGATGGTCGGCGAGATGGCCGACGTATCGCCGCTGGTATAGGGCAACGGCAGCGTCGCTCCATACCCCACGGATTGCCTTACGCCATGCGTATAAACGAAGGAGATGCGCTGCGCGTCGGTGATCTGATAGTCGACCTTCGCAACCATCTCATGGTTGTCGTATCCGGAGACGCCGCTGCCCGCGAGGTAGTTGTTCGCGATGCCGGAACTGGTCGGGGCGGGCAGGAACTTTTCTTCGTACTGCGAGATAGCGGAGATCTCGCTCGCCGGAATTACGTTGACCGGAGCGCTGGTGAGGACGGGATTGCCGTTCGGCCCTTTGCCGCCGCCGGGCCCATAGCCGTACTGATAGCGGCAGGGCGTGCCGAGGCTATTGTTGGCCGTGCAGGCGGCGGTGGAGAGCGGATCGTAGATCTGGCCGGTGGTGATGCCAGATGCATTGGTGCTCAGGAGTTCACTGAAGTTGCCCGTCCGCATCAGCGTGGTCGGGATCGTCTCCTGGGCGGGATTGACGCCGTTTCTGCCGTGGTACTGGTCATAGGTGACGAAGAAGAATGCCTTTTGGCGCGTGAAGGGGATGGGCCCGCCGACCGCAGCGACAAACTCGTTCTGATGCTCGACGGGTTTGCCGGCGGGCACGGTCACTCCCTGACCGTTCAACTTGGTGGCCGCCGGGGCGGTAAAACCCCAGGTGTCGAACATGGTATTGCGGACAAAGTCCGCGACGACGCCATGATACTGTTTCCCTCCCGATTTGGTGGTGAAGTTGATCGCGCCGGCGCCCTGGTACTCCGCCGAAGGCGCACTCGAGATAGACTGCAACTGATCGACCGCTTCAATGGGGATTGAGTTCGATACGGTGCGGTTGTCGCCTTGCTGGTTTGAGGTTGTGGTGGGGATACCGTCGACATAGACCTCGGCGAGATAGTTGCCGGTGCCGGAGAAGATGGGAGCGCGGGCACCATCCTGCGCGCCGGGCGCGAGTGAGGCGAAGGCGGTCGGATCGCGCTGCTGACCGTTCATGATGTCGGGCAGTGCCTCAAACGTGGCGTTGTCGATGACCGTGGAGATGGTGGCGTCGGTGGTCTGGAGCACGGGGGGTGCCTGGGTGACGGTGACGGTCTGTGACTCCGAACCGAGCGCGAGTGAAAGGTTCAGGCCGGTGGTGCTGAGTCCGTTCACGACGATGTTTTGCTGCCGGTAAATCTTGAAGCCGGGGGCGGTCACGGTTACGGTGTAGGAATCGGGCGTGAGCGGCGTGATGGTGTAGAGACCGGCGGACGAGGTCTTGCGCTTGCTAACGATGCCGGTGGCAACGTCCGTGGCCGTGACGACGGCGTTGGAGATCACAGCTCCGGTAGGGTCCGTTACGGTCCCTTGAATGGCCCCTAGTCCCGCGCTCTGCGCAACCGCGATTCCAACCCCGGCCACCCAGCAGACGAGTATAAGCGTGTTCAGACCAAGAAGGTACAAGCCAAGCTGCCGCATGCTGGAGGTTGGGCGGGGGTGAAAGATTCTATTTGCGTTCATGCGGCTCTCCTATGGGTTGCAGTGCATACACACTGGCAGACCCAGACGATCGATTCGACTCTACCTAGGACGAAAAAAAGAGTACAGGCGCGCATAGACGAATGTCAATAGGAAATTTATTTCACTAAAAGAACTTCGCGCTGGCACTCCAACGAAGTGAATCCTAGGGTCCTTCTTGAGATCGACACTCTGACCCTCGCCTCAAGATCTGGTGTCGATCCAGTAAACGAATGAATCGTAGCGTCCGTCAGTTTGTGATCCGCCCAGTGGATGTCCACCTCATTGCCTGCACGGGCACGAAACCCCAGAATCTCCCATCCGGCATGATGTCGGCAATGCCGGGAGGAGGTTGATCGCTCTCGTCTGGCTCTGCAGCAGCATATCGGAGGCACAGCAGCAGGCACTGAGAGGGACAGGAGAATGGCTGAAAGTGAGCGGTGCGGGCATCTACGGCAGCCTCCCGTGGGCGCATTATGGCGAAGGCTTCAGTATGCCAAACGAAGCGCCGGGAGATCAGACCCATCCAGAATCAAGCGAGACATCCGAACCGAGTCACCCCTTTCGAGACGCTCAGCAATATTGCAATCGCACTTGAACGATCCAGCACAAGCGCATCAGCACTTTCAGCGAGGCGGGTCTGACATTCAAGTGCGATCCGAGAAGAATGTGTTTCTGATTAGGAATTCCTCCTCTATTGACTGTAGACTGTTCACGCCAGCAATCGGAAGGAATTCGACATGTCTTCTCCTCACAGTGTTTCCCGTCGCGAATTTCTTGGGGCAGCAGCCTTCGCAGCGGTCGGGCTCGATGCGATCTTGCGGCCCGCTTACACTCTGTTCGCGGCGGCGAACGACAACAGTTACCTCCTGCCCCAGTCCCCGCGCGCCACGCTGAACTTCAACATCGACTGGAGGTTTATCCGTGAGGATGTCAGCGGCGCCGAAGCCCCAGCCTTCGACGATGCGAAATGGGACGTGGTCAGCACACCGCACACCTTCAACGATGTCGACTCGTTTCGCACGTTGATCTCGCACAGTGGGGGCGATCGGGGCACCTACAAGGGCCTTGCCTGGTATCGCAAGCACTTCAAACTCCCCGCGGATCTCGCTGGCCGCAAGCTCTTTCTCGAGTTTGAGGGCATGCGCCAAGCAGGCGACATTTACCTGAACGGGAAACAGATCGGCCTTTACGAGAACGGTATCACCGCTTATGGCATCGACATCACGGATGCGGTCAACCCGGCGGCGCAGGAGAACGTGCTTGCGGTGAAGGTAGACAACCGCACGAGCTATCAGGAGCGCGCCACAAGCACCACCTTCGAGTGGAACGCCAACGACTTCAACCCCGACTTCGGCGGCATCAATCGCCCTGTTTGGCTGCAGGTCATGGGCAATGTCCACCAAACGCTGCCGATCTACTATGGCCTCGAGAGCCAGGGCGTCTATATCTACGGTCAGAACTACGACATACCAAAGAAGACCGCTGATTTGACGGTTGAATCCGAGGTGAAAAATGGTTCAGGCGACCGAGCCACGGTCGGATTGTCGGTTGTTGTAGTCGACCACACCGGCCGCGTCCGCGCGCAGTTCGAGGGCGACCCCGTGGACATGGTGGATGGAGAGAAGAGTGTGCTGATGGCCTCTGGAGCCGTCAAGGACGCTCGCTTCTGGAGTCCCGATGACCCTTATCTTTACGTGGTCTATACCATCCTGAAGATCGGCGGAAAGACGGTGGACGTCGACCGGACTGTGACCGGATTTCGCAAGGTTGAATTCAAAGGTGGTGTCGGCACGGGCGGCGTGCACATCAACGACAGATTTGTTTATCTCAAAGGCTTTGCACAGCGTTCGAGTGATGAGTGGGCGGGGCTCGGGCAGGCATACCCGGACTGGATGCATGACTTCAATGCGAAGCTGATGCGGGACAGTCACGCCAACTACATACGCTGGATGCACATTTCGCCACAGCGCGTTGACGCCGATGCGATGGCCCGCTATGGCATCGTTCAGGTCTGCCCGGCGGGCGACAAGGAACGCGATGCGGTCGGCCGCCAATGGGAACAGCGCGTCGAGGTCATGCGAGATTCAATGATCTACTTCCGCAACAATCCCAGCATTCTCTTCTGGGAAGCCGGCAATACTGTCATCGCTGTCGAGCATATGCAGCAGATGCTTGCCTTGCGTAAGCAATGGGATCCCGAGGGTGGCCGTGCCATCGGCTGCCGAGGCAACGACAACGTAGCAGCCAATACCGCCATTACGCCGATTGCCGAATACTTCGGCGTGATGATCGGACAGGCTCCTCAGACGGATGCGTTGAGCGGGCCAACCGATATGTTCCGCGCATACAGCGGCCAGCGGCGCGATCGTGCGCCGATCATCGAGACCGAGGACTTCCGCGATGAAGGTGCTCGGCGTTTTTGGGATGATTACTCGCCACCCTACTTCGGCTTCAATAAGGGGCCGAACGATGCCTACCAATACACCTCCGAGAGCTTTGCGCTTGCGGGAGTCAAGCGGTATTGGGAATATTGGGAGAATCGGATCTCGAACACCGACCCGACACATTCGAAATGGTCGGGCTATGCATCGATTTACTTCTCCGACGAAGATGCCGATGGGCGGCAGGACTCGAGTGAGGTGGCAAGAGTCAGCGGCAAGGTGGATGCTGTTCGTCTGCCGAAGGAGATTTATTTTGCGCACCGCGTGATGCAGAACGAACAGCCGGACATCCATATTCTGGGCCACTGGAGCTATCCTGCGGGACCTAATGTGAAGAAGACGGTGAAGCCGATCTATGTGATTGCGAATACGGAGTCGGTGGAACTGTTCGTGAATGGAAAGTCACATGCAGTGAACGCGAAGCCGGAGAATGGGTATGTCTTCTCGTTTCCGGATGTAGAGTTTGCGCCTGGAAGTTTGCGGGCTGTGGGCAGGAAGGCTGGAAAGCCGGTCGCCGAAGAAACTTTGACAACAGCAGGAGTGCCCATTCAAATCAAACTGACGCCAATCGTAGGCCCGCAAGGGCTATGGGCCGACGGAGTGGATGTTGTGTTGTTCGACGTGGAAGTTGTGGATGCCAAAGGAGAGCGTTGCCCGACAGATGATGCGCGGATCGACTTCACGTGCAGCGGACCAGGAATTTGGCGAGGCGGCTACAACAGCGGTAAGCTCGATTCGACAAACAATCTCTTCTTGAATACCGAACTCGGGATAAACCGAGTCTCGGTGCGCTCCACATTGAAGCCTGGCACGATTACAGTCACGGCCAGTCGTGCCGGATTGACGCCAACCCGGGTGCAGATTGTGGCCAAGCCGGTGAAGTTTGCAGATGGCATAACAACCTGGATGCCGGGACGCTTGCCAACATCGATCGAGAAGTGAACTCGTCCCAATGAATGTGCGAATTGAACTTCCTTTTCGCTTGTTCAATATTACGCAAAGATTACCGCTCCATTACAGAACGGCATTCGCTTTCTCCTGCATCCTTTACCGGCTGTTCCCAGCAGCGTACTTTCCGGCAAAGCCTGCCTCCGAAGAGGCAGGCTTTGGGCTTACCTTGTTCCGTTTGAATGACGAATGACGTAGTCCCCACCTTTACACCGGCAGCCTTTGTGTCCGTGTGCTCCATACTTCCGGTGGA
>DATCDL010000411.1:0-5630 GCA_036510715.1 Acidobacteriaceae bacterium | reverse complement strand
CCGCCAATCCCCATGCCCGACGTGTACTGAATCGTCGCCGCCAGCGCATGCCGCTGATCAAACGTCGAAGGCCCCCGCTCCGCCCGCAGGTCCAGCCAGTTCTGCGCAATCGCGGGCCCTGCTGTCGCCGCACTCTCGCCCGGCGAACTCTCCTCGCCAGCCGTAGTATGTCCCTGCCCTCCCAACTGCGCGTCATCATCCACTGACTTCGAAAAGGTGTACAGCAAGCTGGCCGCAAACCCGCTCCGCAGGCGCCGCCGCAGTTGGATCGACCCCGACTCGCGCGTCGAATTCCCCCCCGACGTCCGGTACACAAACCCCGCCGGACACTGCGGGCAAGGACTCGTCTGCCCCGGCGCATACGTGTTCGGCAAGAATTCCTGCATCCCATGCGTGCCCTTGGTCCCCAGGTACGTCGCCGTCATCACCAGCGCCGCCGGCAAATCCCGCTGCGCCGACACCTGCCACACCTGCGCGTATCCCACATGCAAATTCGGATCCACCGCGAACGTATCCGCCGTCGTCCCTGCACAATCGCGGAATCCATTCGCCAGCGTCAGTGCGCAATCGCTGCTGTTCGCCACGCTCACACTGGTCGAAAGCGGAGCCTGCTGCGACATCATCTGCGCGCTCGTCAGATAAATCGACGTGTCGTCATAGATCCCATACCCGGCCCTCACCACCAGCGTCGACGCCGGCAGCGGCCGCCAGGAAATCCCCACCCGCGGCTCAAAACCATTCTTGTCCGGTCGCACCAACGACGCCGGATACGCCATCCCCGTCAGCGCGCCCATTGGACTGCTCCCCAGCACCGGCGTCACCGCCGAGAACCCCGAAGCAACATCCAGATTGACCAGCCTCCCAAACAGCTCCGTCAACGGCGCTCCATACTCCCATCGCATGCCCACGTTGATCGTCAACTCCGGCTGCACGCGCCAGTCATCGGTAATGTATGCGTCATACACCGACTGCCGAAAGTACTTGTCTGCATTTCCAAACGCCAGCGCGCTCGTGTCCGGAACGCCCAGCAAGAAGTCCGCCAGGTCCGACCCGCTCGTCGCCGACGCACTCCCTGTACCCGACGTAGCCGCACCCGTAAACGTGAACGTGCCGCGCGGATTCTGCTGCGACAACTCATTGAACTCCTGCCGCCGAAAGTCCCCACCCGCCGTCACCGTGTGGTTCCAGTAGGTAGTCGTGATCTTCAACGAACCATTATCCGTGCGGTTGCGATTGAACGCACTCTGCGCATCCCCAAGCGCCGCAATGCCGCTCGAAAACACCAGCCCCGGAGGTCCCCAGTCCGCAGGATCCTGGTCGTTCCCGGTGATGCCAGCGTTTCCGGAGATGTTCTCGCGATTCGCAAACTCCGGCCGCACCTGCGTCCGCAACCGTGTGAAGTGATACCCCGTCAGCACAAACGTCTCACCCTTCACCCGATGCTGCCAGTTCACTCGCCCATCCATCCCCAGCGTGTCGGTCGTGTCCGTGAAGTGAAACAGGTTCACGCTATTGGCGCGTATGTTCTGGAACCCGAACCCGCCATACAACTGGTCCCTGTGCCCTATCGTCTTGTCCAGCCGCGATTGCAGCGCATCGGCATGTGTGCTGCTCAGCAGCCCCGTCTCATAGTTGTAGCGCGAGTTGCCCGCAAGGTTCGGCTGCGGATAAAGACTGAGCAGCGCCTGCGCCTGCGGACTCACCGGTATCGGCCCCGCAAGCGGCAAACCTGTCGCCGGATCATAGATCGTCAGCGGCTGCCCCAACGGCCCCGTTACCCCCGACAGATCGCCCGCGCGCTCCGCAGCATCCGGCACCAGTGCCGACGCCGTCGTTGCATCTCGATCGCGCGTCCATTGGTACGCCAGAAAAAAGTTCGGCCCGTGATACCACAGGTGCGGAATCCGCACCGGCCCACCCAGCGTCACCACAAACGTCATCCGGTTGTACGCGTCCTTCGGCACCTCCAGCCCCGTCAACGAATAAGGCCGCGCATCAAACACCGAGTTGTCCGCAATCGCACCGAAGCTCCCCGTATACAAGCTCCGAATCCCCGGATGTCGATTCCCAAATGCCGGCGAAGTCGAGAACGGCGAAGTATCCGCGTTGTTCTCGCTGCCGTTTATCAGCAGACCGTTCGAAGACTTCTCCGATCCCTCATCCGGCGATGGCATCTCCGGTGCCGCCTGTTCCTCCGCCTTCTTCTCCGTCTTCACCTCCGGAGCCCGCGGCTGCAACGCGATCGTCGCTGCCGCCACCGGCTTCGCCTCCGCCAGCAGCTTCTCCTCACTCAACAGTTGTAGCTCCCACTCTCCCTGCGCCACATTCGGGGCCACGGTAGCGCGGTTCTGCAGCGTCGAAAACCCACTCATCGCGATCCGGATCTTCCACTCCCCATCCTCCAGGTCGGCGAACTCATACACCCCCTGCCCGTCGGTGACGGTAGAGAACTGCTTCGCCCCCTCCGTCACCGTCACCGTCGCCCCCGGCACCGGCAGCCCCGCATACAGCACCCGCCCGTGATACTCCGACGCAGCCGCCGTCCACACCGCCGTCAGCAGCGCAAGGCCGCACAGACACCGCCGCATTCCGCGAACACCCACTCGTCGCCTGGGCCCCATCCCTTAGTTCCCGCTTGGCTTTTCTACGTGGTCGATCTCCAGCACCGGGACCTGCGCCTTACCCGCCTCCAGCTTCAGCCCAATCTGTTCCTGGATCGCGGTAAACAACGGCGGCGGAGCATCAGCAGCATCGCTAGGCGGCGGCACCTTCATCCCCATGCCTCCAAACTGCGACTGGTCCGGCGTCCACTTCAGCAGAAAGTTCCACCTGCCCGCCAGCTCCGTATGATCCACAACTGGCCGATCCAGCACCGCCGACTGCATCAGTCCGCAGAAGTCATTCATCGTCGCATTCCTGACGGTGAGCACGCCGAGCTGACGGAAGAAGAGTCCGGGCGAGTTGCCGGCGTCGGGCTCACTCTTCGTCATCTTCGGTCCACTCTTCGCAACGGTTAGAACGTACGCCGAAAGCTCCTTGCTCTCGCGGTGGAACTTCAGCTGGTAGCGGTCGGCGAGCATCTTCTGAATCATCTTGCCCATCTGGTCTTTATCTGGAGCGCCGGGGATGTCGGGCTGCGCGTCGATGTCAAACTTGTCGGTCTCGATCCAGGCAGGGGCTCCGACGATCTGCTTGTCCTGCACGTCGTAGGCAAATTTGATCAGGTCCGCCACCGTTGTATTGATGGTCTTCAGACGGACGCCTTGCAACGTGATTGCCTTGCCCGGTGCATCGGGCTTGCTTGGCTTGATGGTCACGACCTCAAAACTGGGATCGGCGTCGGCAGCCATGGGGGGGATGCGCTTAGGCGGCTCTGGAATCGTCCACGCCGTCTCCGGCGTCGCCCGCTCGAACACCAGCGCCAGCGGATTCGGCCCCTGCTTCCACTCTCCCGCAATCGACTTCCCATCCGCCGACATCTTCCCGTCGTACGTCCCATCGATCACCATCACCGCAAACTTCAGCTCTCCATCGTGAAACGTAATGCTTGAAACCGGGAGCGGCTGTCCCCCCTGGTCAATGCTGTAATTCACCGCCTGCAGCGCTCCTGCATCCGTCTTCGTCACCTTCAGCACAATCCGCAAGTCCTTCTGCGGCACATGCAGCGTCCCCTGCCATGTCCCCTCAATCTCCGCCTTCGGCCCCGCCTGCGCCCGCACCGGAGCAGCCTGCATCAGGCACCACCCCGCCATCAACGCAGCTCCCGCCCCCAGAATCCCCGTCACCCTTCGCGCCCCATTGCGCTTTTCACGTCTCCAGAAACTCCCCACGGCCAGCCCTGCAGGAATCATTGTCACTCTCCTTTGCGAATCCAAGGTACCCGGCCCGATTCAGCGAAAATCCGTCGCAACCCGTCAGCCGCGCGAAAAATACGTTCCAACCTATGGCTGCGTCCTGCTGCTCACTGCTTGAAGTCTCGTGCCAGATTGACTTTATAAAGAAGGGAACGTTAGCGGGCATCCAAAAGTTCCAAAAAATAAACGCCGCTCCGCGCCCGAAACAAATCGTGCCGTGATTTCTCATCCCGGAACCGCAAGCCTCTTCGAGCTACAGATCCCGGACCAATTCCACACTGCGAGCGAACGCATCACGCCAGACAAAGATGTTCTCTTTGCGAACCTTCGCTCTCAACTGACGCATCCGCATCTGCCTTTCGTGCAGAGGCATCTCGAATGCGAGGTGCAGCGTGCGCGCCACTTCGGCCGTGTGGTTGGGATTGACCAGCAGCGCCCCCTGGTGCAGTTGCACGGCAGAGCCCGCAAACTCGCTCAAAATGAGCACACCGTCGTTGTCCACTCTTGCGGCGCAATACTCCTTCGACACGAGATTCATTCCATCTTTGAGCGGCGTGACGAGCGCGATATCCGCCGCGCGATAGTAGGCCAGGAGCTCTGCGCGCTCAAGAGAGCGATGAATATAGTGAATCGGCACCCACCCGGGGTCACCAAACTGTCCGTTGATCTGGCTCACCAGTCTCTCGATCTGCCCCTTCAGCTCTTCATACTTCGGAATGTCCTCCCGGCTGGGAACGACGATCTGGACAAGCGCGACCCTTCGCCGCAAGTCCGGATACTGCTCCAGCAGGTAACGAAACGCGGCGAGCCGCTCGGGAAGACCCTTGGTATAGTCAAGCCGGTCCACCCCCAGGATGATGCGGGCCGGAGCCACGCTCGCAATGATCTCATCCGCCCGGACTTTAACCGGCTCCTCCGCAGCCGCGTCAGCGAACTCATCGAAGTCGATGCTGATGGGAAATGCACCGACAACCGTATTGCGGCCCGGTTCCTTCACCAGAATATGGTTCTCGACATTTTCAACTTCGACTTCCTTAACGAACTTCCGCAAACACGCGACAAAGTTTCGGCGGTCTCGCATTGTTTGGAAGCCGACCACATCGAAATCCAGAAGAGACGTCAGAATCTCCTTGCGCCACGGAAGTTTTTCGAAGATGTCCGGGCTCGGAAATGGAATGTGATGGAAGTAGATCAGCCGATGTTTGCTGCCAAGCTGTCGCAGGCAGGTCGCAGTGGACATCAAGTGATAATCGTGGACCCAGACGAGATCTCCCGGCTCCGCGAGAGACGTTACTTTGGCCGCGTACCGCTGATTGAGTGAGAAGTATGTCTCCCAATAGGAAGGATCAAAATTACACTGCGATTGCAGGTCGTGAAAGAGCGGCCACAGAACCTCGTTGGAGAAACCATAGTAGAAACGCTGTCGCTCTTCATCACTCATGAAGACCGGAACCATCGCGAAATTCGATGCCTTCGAGTGTTCCAGCAGGAGCTGCTCGATCGCTTCTGAATCGTCAGTCCCCGTCCATCCGACCCAGACGCCGGCGCTGTCATGCAGCAGCGGGCGGAGTGCGGTGACCAATCCGCCGGAGCTTGGTTCAATCTTGAGCTGGCCGTCGTGGCAAGCAATCGTGATCGGCAGACGATTCGAGACAATGATCATCCGTTGCTTCGCGCTACTCAGAAGTGGTTTTGGCATGCTTGTTCCCATCTGTCCAGAAATTCAATGACGTCGTCTGGAGGACGGATCCAAACATCGGCGTTTGTGTCTCGACT
>DATCDL010000410.1:0-10430 GCA_036510715.1 Acidobacteriaceae bacterium | reverse complement strand
GCATTCTTGTGCGTGCTCGATTCTATCCGCCATCCCGGATGCAGCCCGTCTATATCGGCAGCCCGCTAGAGTCGAAACTATCCTCCAAAATCGCTGCTGGAAAATTTCTCAGAGCTGTGCGATCGATCCCAACAGAACGCATGCGCGCATGCCGCCGGATGACACCGGGCTGCGGGATGGGTGAGAGCAGGCCGGTCGAAATGCACCGCTCTGCGCGGGCCATTTGTACCGTCAGAACAGATACGTGACGGCGTCGTAGATGGTGCGTGGAGGCCCTGGATAGGCGTTGATGTATCCGCTGGCGTTCGGGTCGAGGGCAGCAAACATTCCGACCGGAACGTCCCATTGAAGCTTTCGACGAACGCGTTTTCGGTTGGCTTACCCGGCCTGGAGAAGTCGATCTTTACTCCATTCTGATAGGCCCACAGGTCCATCGCCTGTGCTATCTCTCGGATACGCATTCGCAACTCTGTTCGTGGATCGAGTCAGCTTCGATGACGGTAGGTCGTCCGTAAGCTCCGCCACTAGCTGCTTCAGTCGCATGTTCTTCTCCTGCAACTGAGCCATCTTCCGTACTTGATCTGCTTCCAGGCCAGCGTACTTCGCCTTCCATCGGTAGAACGTCTGCTCGCCGATCCCGGCCTTCCCGATCACCTCAGCAACAGGAACTCCTACCTGCGCCTGCTTCAAGACTCCAACGATCTGTTCCACACTGAATCGCTTCTTCTTAATCCAAAGCCTCCCTTATCCAGGTCAGATTTTGCCGAAGACTAACATTTGCTTTGGTTCAGGAATACCGAGGCCGATCAAATTGGGGAGTATCGGTTACTCCGCCCGATGAAGGTGGAAGCGCACAATCAATGCGATGGAAAATCGCGGTGGTGACGGGGAGGGACAGGGCAGATCTGCCATCGATCGGATACTTAGACGCATCGGAGAAGAGATCGTATAGGCGACTGGGGGCCCGCTAGTGAATGCGGTCAGGTAGCATCCATACCCAGTCCGCACAACGTGCTCAACCGCAGCACAGATCTCTTCGCGTGGGCCATCTCGGAGCTTTTTGATTTGCGAAGGGAAGGCAGGACGATCCGCGCGGACATGCACAAGCGGTTGAGGTTCTTGTGCGGCTGGATGGGAAATTTCAGGTTAATACGACATTAGTCGTTGACATACGATTGCTATCGTACTATTGTCGTCGTCATGGTTGAGATCACCCGATCCAAACGCTCCTTACCCCTCCCGACTGAAGCCGAACTGAAGATTCTCAATATTCTCTGGACGACTGGCCCCAACACCGTTCGCGAAGTTCATACAGCGCTAAGCGGTAAGCAGACGGGGTACACAACGGTGTTGAAGCAGATGCAGGTGATGGCGGAAAAAGGCCTGCTGATACGAAGTGAGCGATTTCGTTCGCATGTATACGAAGTCCGACTTCCAAAAGAACAGACGCAAAAAATGTTAGCCAGAAATCTCCTGCAGCGTGCCTTCGACGGTTCAACGAAGAACCTAGTTCTGGGTGCACTTTCGTCGCAGAAAGTTTCCTCCGCCGAGTTGGCAGAAATACGGAGCATGCTCGATGCATTTGAGAAAGGATCGCGATGACTTTCTTCGTCTTGTTCTCGGAACGGCCGCTCGTGCGCATCTTTGGATGGAGCCTGCTTCACTTCGTGTGGGAGGGAGTGATCGTCGCAGTCCTTCTGTCGTGGTTGCTGAAGCTGCTTAGCGGCAGGACTCCGCAACTGCGCTATGTCGCTGCGTTGTGTGGCCTGGTGTTGATGACGATTTTGCCTCTCATCACCTCTGGCTATATGGCCATTACATCGAACGCTATGGACCATGCGATTACCTATTCCAACGTGGACAAAGGTCTGGTCGTCGGTCTTCACAGCAGCTTCAGCGGAGCGGCAGGCACATGGTTGGATCAGATTGCGGCGTCGCTGGATCGCTCGCTGCCATGGGTGCTGGCTGCGTGGTTCACTGGTGTCCTGCTCTTCCTCGGCAGGTTAAACATCGGTCTGATCATCGCTCGAAGGATAAAGTCCGTCGCGACTCAGCCAGCGTCGCCGGAGCTGCAATTGGTGTTCCAGAAAGTGAAGTGTTGTCTCAGAATCGAGCGCACGGTGAGACTGGCACATTCAGCATTGGTTCAGGTGCCGACGGTCATTGGCTGGCTACGACCGGTTGTTCTGATCCCTGTGGGATGCTTCACCGGTCTATCACCGATACAGATCGACTCCATTTTTGCCCATGAACTGGCGCACATACGGCGACAGGATTATCTCGTCAGTGTTCTTCAATCCGTTGCAGAGGCAGTGCTCTTCTATCATCCCGCGGTGTGGTGGGTCTCGGCACAGGTGCGCAAAGAGCGTGAGAATTGCTGCGATGACGTTATGGTCAGGACGAGTGGCGATTCACTCGCATACGCGAAGGCGCTATCCCACCTCGAAGAACGTCGCTCGATTTATGCTGCGATTCATCTTGGCGCAAATGGAGGCGCCCTCGTGATGCGAATCAAACGGTTGCTCGGCTACAAGGAAGCTCCTGCCTTCTCGCAGTTGGCAGGTATCGGGCTGCTGGCGCTGATGGTTGCAGCAGCTGCATTGGGTATTGGGACTTTGGCGCGCGCGCAAGCTAGTGGAGACATGAAGTTGCCGGCGGAGCATGATGCAGCTTCGCAAGCTACACCGCAGATGTATCAGAAGTGGTTGGATGAGGATGTGGTTTGGATTATTTCTCCGGAAGAGCGCGCGCGGTTTGTGAAGCTGTCTAGCGATAGTGAGCGCAATGAGTTCATCAAACAATTTTGGGAGCGTCGTGATGCGCAGTCTCCCGGGGGCGGAGAAAACAGCTTCCGGGCGGAGTACTATGGCCGCATTGCTTACGCAAACCAGCACTTTCGAGGGGTCACTCCGGGCTGGAGGACAGACCGCGGTCGGGTCTACATCCTGTATGGACCGCCTGATTCAATCGACGCTCACCTGAGTGTTCGCGGCGCTACCAAACCCTACGAACTCTGGCACTACCGTGTGATTCAGGAGGAGACTCCGGAACAGGTGAAGGGGACGCAGGACTACAAAACGACGATTGTTACCAGGAAGGATGTCGATATGAAGTTCGTCGACACCTGCAGCTGCGGGAACCTTCAGTTGCAAAGATCTGAGAAACGATGACGCGCCAAATGCGTCTAGGGTTCGCTCAGCTCTTCGCGATCGAGTTGCGCAGTGGAAGGTACGGTCCTCCCAGCATCGGAAGGAGATCATTTCCTTGGTGACGGGAACTGTGCGAACATTTTGCCGGCAATGGCGACTTTAACAGAACCAAAGATGGAGTCCGAGACTTTTGAGACGGTAAATGGAAGTTGCGGCTGGAGGGACAGAAACGGGTCGTGCACGATGACGTTTGCGTTGATGTACGGCCTCGTGGTCAATTGGATATCTATGATGTGTTCGGTCACGCAGGCGTACTCACAGGAAAGGCCACAGCCGCGATGAGGAGCGTCAAGTCTAATTGCGGGAAGCCCCAGCCATGCGTATCCCTTGCCGAGGGCGAGCGTCTCTGGTGGCCGCTTACAATCGTTGTATGCACGAAGTCGTGGTGTATTCGCGAAAGGGCTGTCATCTTTGTGATGTCGTGAAGGAGACGCTTGCCCAGGTCCAGAGTGACGCCGAATTCCAATGGCGCGAAGTGGACATCGATGCCGATCCTCAATTGCTGCAGAGGTATAACGATGAGATCCCCGTAGTGTTCACCGATGGACGCAAGGCATTCAAATACCACATGAACGGGGATGAGCTTCTGAGGGCGTTGGCAGGGAGAGGTTAGAGGGCAGGCCTCTCCACGAGACTTCTGTCCGGACAGGTTGTCGCTTGTGCGCTGGCAGGCAGCACGCTTTAGATTCGGCGGGTCACAACCCGCACACTGGAAGCGGTCTTACGATCCGCGGTTTGACTCGAACCTTGAGGCGGTGCACGTTTTATTCGTCGCATGGTTTCCTGCAGCGCGTTAGTCTGGCAGCGAGTAAACGCGGTGATGGATGTCGTGACGCACACGAATCAGAAGAATTGGCTATAGCGCTTCGCTTGGACCCGGTCTGCTTAGCGTTGCGAAGACCTTCTATATCCCTCTTGCGGACCACGGATTTTTGTCGTTGGCGGGCCCGTCAAGGCACCGGAATTGCAGGTAGGTTTACGGCTGCGGCGACTAGCTTCGATGTGCGTTTTCAAGTTTGAGTCGACTTCTCGACTTCGCTGGTTACTATGCGGTGCGGCACTGCGTTTTGATGAGGCGTTCGCGATTCACGTGATCACGAACTCCGTCAAATCTAAGCTGGAGCGCACGCGAACGATCAAGACTGCTCAACCTGAGAAGCGCGAACAGATACCTTGGTGAAATCGCTGCAGTAGCTAACATTTGACTACCCGAAGGTCCCACTCAAAGGGACGATGAGAACGATCCTATGAACAGCAAGCAAAAGGACTCCATCGGCGGCGAAGACCACACCGGCAAGTCAGCAAAGGAAGTTGAAGGTGATGAAGGCTGTGTGGTAGCGATTGGAGGCTCTTATCGGATTGAGCCCTCCGGCTCCGAGACGGAGGTCATCCTCACCACGAAGTACTATGCCTATCTGCAACGACACTGCATCTGGCGTCCTCTGGAATTGTTTTTAGCACATCGATTTCATCGCACATCCTCGAAGGGATGCGCGATTCAATGCCCGAACTGGTGTCTTCCAGGCGTCGGATGAACGGCGGCCACCCGATTCCGAAGGAACTTCCTCCGCAAGGACCTCCATGCACGACATGAGAATAGCGCCACCAACCCCACCGATCGTGCACAGTTCCGTGGCAGCTGTCTGGCTCTACGAAGGACTTTGGAATAAAGTTCTGGGTCGCGCGGAACGGGAAGCGCAAGTCGTCGCTGCGGTGCCATCTTCGGCCCACGCTTCGGTCGACCATTTCTCAAAGCGCTCGGCATTGTCGAAGTATTCCTTGCTGTCTGGGTCTTGTACGGAATCTATCCGGCCAGCTGCGCGATCGTGCAGCTTGTCTTGCTCGTGGTGCTGAATATCAATGGGCTGCTCTGGTCGCGCCACATCATCCATGATCCTGCGGGCACGGCGATCAAGAATATTGCATTTCTCATCCTGGTTTGGATTGGCGGAGCGACGCTGGAGATACGGCTGTGAGTCCGGAAACACAGTGGCAGGTAGGCCGGGTGGACGCGGCGAAAGGGTCGCAACGGCCGCTGTTTGGTCAGATGAATGAGGACGTACAGATAGAACGCGAGGCGTTCCGAGACAAAGAGCGGGTATTTTCTATTGCATCTGCTGGATGTACCGCAATGGCGCTCTCGGATTGCCATCATGTTGTCGCGTGTGACATCAATTCAGACAGCTGGCCTACGCTGAACGCCGTGCCAAAGGCGGCGACAAGGTGATCGGTGAAGGGAAGCGGGCAATCGCCTTTGCGCGCTCTTTGATGCCACTGGCCGGCTGGCGCAGCGATGTCGTCAGAGACTCCCTCGCTCTTTCCGACGTCGTAGGGCAGCTTGCTTTCTGGAATGACAGCCTAGATACAAAGCGATTCCGCGCGGGCTTCGACGCTCTACTCTCGCGCGCTTTTCCTGGGTGAGCGTCCAGCACGGTTTCAGCCTGAAATCGCCCACATTCAATTCATCCCTGGGGACGCGACCTCCTACCTGGAGTCATGTGAGAGTGGCTCTCTTGACGCCTTCACACTTTCGAATATTCTCGATGGCGCAGCTGCGTCTTACCGCGAAAGAGTGCCTCAGGCAGTCCGTCACGCAGCAGCAAAGGACGCAGCCGTTATCCTGAGAAGCTTCGGTGAGCCACCGGCCGGTCTGGTCAACAATCACGCTGAACGTGATCGCACCATGCTGTGGGGAGTGGGGGATATTCGGAGCGCAAGCTCGTTTCGAGGGGTGTCCATCAACCTGTTCTCCGTGATTAGGGGTGGGCTTCGTATTCTTTCCCTCACTGTCGTGTTTGCCCCTGCCTTTCTGCACATGCGACTCGTCGATCGCGCAAGTACATGAGACAGTCCTGCACACCGGCGAGTCCGTGGTCGTGAAAGTGATGGATCTTGGAGTCAAGACGACACTCTTGGCGGAACGAGCGTTTATCAAAGAGCTGGCGCGTTGTGGTCGACGCGATCCCATGAATCACCGCGTCGATCGCTGTCTCTCCAATGAAGCACAAAGGCGATGTCCACGACGCGCTGGATGGTCTGACTCGCGCAGTCGAAGGCCAGCATGATTTGATTGTCCTGGACGTGATGCTTCCTGGAGGCGATGGCCGCTTGCTACTCCGGAAACTGGGAACCGTGTCGGAAGTCCCCGTCATCATGCTGACGGCGCGCGGTGACGAGAAGGACCGTATTGCCGGCCGGGAAGCCGGAGCCGATGATTATCTTCCCAAGCCTTTTAATGCTCGTGAACTCATCGCTCGCATACGGGCGATATTAAAGCGACAAGGAGCAAGGATGACCTTGCCCTAGCCGATTCAACTTGGTGATCTTGAGATTTATCCAGCGGAACCAGAGCGCTGGAGCGATGCCTCGACGTGTTGGAAAGGTCGCAGAGAATTGAGGCTGCTCTGCTGGATGAACAGCAGCATGATCTCCTCGGAAGGCCAACGTTACCGCATGTCGATCGTGTTCTTCAGGACAGCGTCCGTTCGAGCCAATCCAGTTTCCATCTGGGACGAATCTGGAGTGCGGCAACACCCGTTCAGTATGGCGAGCGACACTTCTTGTTCGTCATGGAAGTGCATCCGCTGCGGGGCTTCGTGGACGGTAGCTTCGTCATTCCGGTGCCCAGTCGGATGGCACTTGCCTTCCTGATCGCGTCGCTCTTCTGTCTGTTGCTGACACGACATATTGTGGCCCCAATGAAAGCGCTTCAAGCGGACGCGCAGCGACTGGCTGCCGGAGATCTAAGCACAAGGGTTCTGCCGAGCATTCCGTCTCGAACCGACGAACTGGCCGACACGGCCAGGGCGTTCGATCTGAAGGCCAACCGTAGGCAACATCTGATTCAAAGACGGCAGGCACTGCTTGCGGACATTTCGCATGAGCTTCGTTCTCCACTCACGCGGTTGTCGGTCTCACTCGAGCTGATCCAGCGCGGTGAGACCGATGTTGCCGAACAGATGCAGACGGATCTGGATCGCATGAACGCGATGATTGGACAGATTTTGTTCCTGACCAGGCTGGATTTATACCCGCCGTCCGCGAGCGCTGATCGCGTGAAAATACGCGCCCTGCAGGAAGCCATCGCCAACGATGCGGAGTTCGAAGCGCAGCATGAATGCAACGCAGTCAACGTTCGGATTGTGAAGAGCTGCGTCGTTCGTGGTGATACAAACCTATTGCGAAGTTGTATTGAAAACATCAACCTGGTCGTGATGGATACGTCTCCCACGAACATCGCCGTGCTCTCGTTCCAAACCCAGATGACCGGTGCCGTGCTTCAGACCGACAACGTTTCGCTCCTAGTTCACCCTGTCGCGGCGGACCTTGCACAGTTGGTGACCGACACAGGCGTTGTAGCTTCCTCCGTCATCGGCTCATGAACCTATACGAGCCTCACGTTGACCTATGCCAATCCGCAGATAACGATCATGAACAATGCAGCCACAGCGGTCTCCGTTGCTGGTCAGAGCTGCGCTGCCGGCGCCGTGTGTCCCTTTACCCCGCTCTCAACAACGCGAGCGTCAGTGTTTCCTGCGGCGTCTTCCTGCTGAATGTCACTGCCAGCTCAACGACCGGACTGGCCATGGATCTGAACATTCCCGACCAGCTGCAGGGCGACCTGTCGATCACCCTCGCAAACGGCTCATCAGTCAATCTCTCGCTGCTGCCCCAGCCGCAGACTCCGAGTTCGCAGCAGGCGGAGATTGATGATGTTCTCGGAACCGTAACACAGGTCAGTGGCCGCCAGGTCACTCGTCCTGCAGGTACGACGTATGCCGTCGGTACCGCGGGCTGCGCCGGAGTGTCGGTAGGTACGTTCACGAGCGCAATGGACCTGATGCCAGGGCAGGAGGTTGTTCTCAATGTCGCCTCTAAGCTCACCACGGGAAGTGCCATGGCCTTCAACACTAGTTCCACTTATCTGGAGTCGTCCCAGGTCGTTGGTAAAATCGCGTCCGTGAACAACGCAACCGCATCGCTTGTCATCAACAGCCTGTCAGGCTTATTCACGGGATCGCGCCCGGCGGTGCAACAAATGAATGTGCAGACCGATGCCGACACGGCCTACGTCGGATGCTCACCTAGCTCATTCACAGCACTTGCAACCGGACAGCTCCTTTCTGCCAAAGGTCCGTGCTTTAACACCATCAGCACAAGTAGTGTTCGCACGCTAAGTGCGATCCAGATTCGCGCGCGAACCGTCGGAAATTGAGAAGGATCGTCGAGGGACTCATGCGGCGGTGAAGAGGTAGGTCGCGGTCGGGATCAACGTCCTTCGAGAGGTCCTGGATCAAGCGGAATGTGAATGGTGAAGGTCGAGCCGACACCTCGTTCGCTCTGAACGGCGATGTGGCCGCCCATCGCCAGACAGAGCTGCTGGCTGATGACGAGTCCAAGGCCGCTGCCACCGAATTTCCGCGTGATCGATGAATCCACCTGCGAGAAGGTTTGAAAGAGCTTTCCGAGCATATTTGGTGCGATGCCTATACCGGTGTCGGAAATGCTCCAGAGTACCCAGTCCTTTCCGTTGATTGGCTGTTGCTTGACTCGAATCGAAATCGTTCCGTTATCGGTAAACTTACAGGCATTGCTGAGCAGGTTCAGGAGACATTGGCGAAACCGAATTGGGTCTACGAGCAACAAGCTGTCCGCAACCTGCTCGTTGACATGCAGCTCATTGCAATTTTGTCGCGCGAGTATTTCTGCGGTTGGCAGAATATCGCGAAGCAGGCTGCTGATGGACGCCAGCTCGAGATTCATGCTCATCTGGCCAGCTTCAATCTTGGAGAAGTCGAGGACGTCACTGATGAGCGTGAGCAGATGACGCGCAGAACCGAGTATCTTGCCAAGATCATTGGAAGTCGATGCTTCGCCTGCGGACTGTGCATCTTCCCATAGCATCTCGGCATAGCCGATGATGGCGTTCAGGGGGGTTCGCAGCTCATGGCTCATGGTTGCGAGAAAGGAGCTCTTTGATCGATTTGATTCTTCTGCAGCTAACTTCGCAGCGACCAGATCCCGTTCAATCTGCAAACGCTCCGCGATCTCGGTTCGCAGAGCACTTGTCCTGGTCTTTACCGTGTCCTCGAGGGTGGAGTGGGCGTGTTGAAGATCGACTTCGCGCTGTTGAATTGTTTCCATCATGGCATTGAACTGGCTAATCAGCTGGCCAATCTCATCTTTGGAGAAGCTCTCTGCGCGCAACAGGTAGTTGCCCTGGTCAGATACCTGAGTCGCCACGCGCGTCAGGTGGATGATGGGTTTGGAGATGATTCGCTGGAGAAAAGAAGACAGGGCGTAGGCGAATATCGTAGTGAAAATCAACACGCAAATGCCGGTCTCGCCAAAGTTGAGAAGCGATGCGTACATCTCCGCGAGACTGACTGCAATAGAAAGACTGCCGACGGATTCGTTCCGAATCGTTATCTTGCGGAAGATCAGAAGATGATTTTGGGTGAAATGAGTCTCCTCCAACGATATCGGGGGGCAGACGGTGGGGTTGGCGCCCGAGTTGAACCGCGCTACAACCCTCCCCAGCTCGTCATACAGGCAGGCCTTTTCGATGCGGGGATCGGCCCGCAGAAGGGCAAGTGTCTCGTTGGCTGCAGTGGCATCGTTGAAGAGGAGAGCGGGGGCGCTGCTGTCTGCGAGAAGCTGGGCTGTGGCTGATTCTTCGGCTCGCAGCGTCGTGCGGTAGTGCACAAGCTGGTAAGCCCACAGCGTTGCGCATGCGATCAGGACCGACACGGAGGCGGTCGTGGTGAAGAGTAAGATCAGCTTCTTGCGGATGGACATGCTGTAAAGAGGTTGCATATCTATCTGCTGACCGTCGCGAGGTGAAGAAGTTTGGAGCTTATCGTGAGGCCGGTCCGCTGTGCAGCTCGAAGATTGATGTCAATATGCACCTGCTCATTGAGCGTGGGCAGACCGATCACTTGATTGGGAGTGGTGGCGTTCGTGATCTCGGAAACGGTGAGCACACCTCTCCTTGCGAGTTCGTCAACAACCGGATCGACGTGCTTTTGCTCGCCCACGCCGACGTAAAGCAGGTTGCAACTCGCGGCCGCTTCAACAGAGTTGATGTGGCGTACCTGCAAGGGCTTTCCCGCGACTCTCTGGTTCTGGGCGTAGCGCTCCGCTATAGGGCCGATGGAGTCTGAGCCGAGGATGCAAATGAGCATTTGTGGATGAGCCGTATCCATCTTCCAGGCGGGCCAG
>DATCDL010000409.1:0-2244 GCA_036510715.1 Acidobacteriaceae bacterium | reverse complement strand
AGCAACGAGCGCGTAAAGGTCGCAGCACTGGAATACTTATCCGCCTGCGGTGAACAATCTGACCTCCCCATATTAATCGAGGAGTATGAGAAACGAAATTACCAAACGGTCGCCGCCTCAGTCGACGCAATCATTCGCATCAATCTGAAACAGAGCCGTGAACAAGCTGTCCGTTTAATAATCAGCTTACAACCTGAGAACATTGACGAACGGCTGGTTAATGAGATTTTCGCAAGGCCCGCAAGTTTACCGACGGCACTTATCCTGGAAGCGGTTGCCCAGCGGGACGCAAAGGTGCGCGCGACGGTGGTTCCAATCTTGACGGCTCGCAACGCATTGCCTCCCGACGTAGCGGAACGACTGTTAGATGACTCTTCGGCGCCGGTTCGCTACGAGGCGCTTCGCTCTTTGATTAAGGAGGGGCGTGAATTCCCTAACGACAAAATCAAGTCAATTCTCGTGAAGCCGGCTGCCCGAGGTGGTTTGGGTGGCTTATTGGGCTGACCTGCTCCCCTGAAACGCCCCCGGTTTTGAGTTAGGGTTCTGTTCTCCACCGAGGAGACGGACGATGCGTAAAGGCAGGTTCACGGAAGAGCAGATCATCAAGGTGCTGAAGGAACACGCTGCCGGGATGTCGGCGAGCGATCTGTGCCGCAAGCACGGCATCAGCGACGCCACATTCTACAAGTGGCGGTCGCGCTATGGCGGGATGGAGGTCTCCGACGCCCGCAAGCTGAAAGCGCTGGAAGAAGAGAACCGCAAGCTCAAGAAGTTGCTGGCGGAGACGATGCTGGATGCATCGACGCTGAAGGAGATGCTCGGAAAAAACTTCTGACGCCCGGCTTGCGGAGACGTGCTGTGACCTGGGCGATCGATCAGAAGGGCTACTCGCAGCGGCGGGCCTGCAAGCTGATTGGCCTGCAGCCGAAGACCTACCGCTATGCCTCGACGCGACCGGACGATGACGCGTTGCGGGCTCGGCTGAAGGAATTGGCTTCGCAACGCCGCCGCTTCGGCTACCGTCGCCTGGGGCTGCTATTGGCTCGGCAAGGGGTCCGGATCAATCGGAAGAAGCTGTATCGACTCTACAAGGAGGAGCGGCTGACCGTGCGTAAACGTGGTGGCCGCAAACGGGCACTGGGCACCCGGGCGCCGATGACGATTCCGCAGGATCAGAACCTGCGTTGGTCACTCGACTTTGTGATGGACACGCTCTCCAGTGGCCGGCGCTTCCGTATCCTGACCCTGGTCGACGACTTCACCCGTGAATGCCTGGCCCTGGTCGCCGACACCTCGCTTACCAGCCTGCGTGTCGTGCGCGAACTCGACCGAGTCATCGAGAGCCGCGGCTGTCCGCGCATGATCGTCAGCGACAACGGCACCGAGTTCACTTCAAATGCGATATTGGCCTGGCAGGAGGAGTTCGGGATTGAGTGGCATTACATCGCACCCGGCAAGCCCATGCAGAACGGCTTTGTCGAAAGCTTCAACGGCCGACTGCGTGACGAGTGCTTAAACGAACATCTGTTCGCAAATCTAAACGAAGCTCGCCAGATCATCGAGGAATGGAGGATCGACTACAACACCAACCGACCGCACACGAGCCTCAATGGGCTCACACCGACCGAGTTCGCGACCCGCCCCAACAGGGGCCAAACCCAGAACGGACTCTACTTATAAACGAGGGCAAATTGGGGAGCAGGTCACTGCCCCGACCACTAGGCCAAGCGTATTGGCTTAGGTGGATGCGCTGTTCCAGGGTGGCGCTCGTGAAGGAATACCACTAGGCTCGTTCGAATTGTAGGATTGATCGGAACCGCGGTTTCGAAAAGCAGCTCCTGTACATCCCGCGGCAGATCTGGCCAAAGCGTAAGAGCCGCGTTACCTAGCAAGCGTTCGAACTCGCCGGCAATGTCGCTCATTTATTTGTCCCCCGGCGCGTTGAACGGTGCGCCGCCAGAGTCACCATGCTCGGCATGGCGACACTCGGGCAATCCCGATAGTTATCCACCAAAATCCACTTGGCTCGGTCTGTTAATGCCTACTCCAAGGCGATCTGAGTAAGAGCCTATCAACCGTTACGGCGGCTTTCAGCGCGAACCGGCAGAATGGGGCGCACCAGCTGGTTAGCAGGAGTTGCCGATGGCCGCTGCGAAATTGTGACGCCACCCTACCAATAGATCTACGACCATCGAAAGATGGGAGGGGCCGTTCTCACGTGCAGGACTATCTAGGCCCGGATCC
>DATCDL010000408.1:0-4452 GCA_036510715.1 Acidobacteriaceae bacterium | reverse complement strand
CCTCCTCCAGTTCAACCGGCTGGGGCGTCTCAGCCCACCCCTGCGTGGGGGCATGCACCGTACACCTCGACTTACACTGGCGTACCACAGCCCCCCTACGGTAATTATGTGCCGCCAGGTACAGAATTACCCCTCGAACTGGAGTCACACCGGTTTCCTACCGGAGCACTCTGGCTGATCGGACTCGGCGTGGTGATTCTCGCCGCGAACCTGCTCCCGGACTGGAGATTCACCGGGAGATGGTGGCCTCCCGTACTCTTCGCAGGTCTTGCGGTCTGGGCGTTTTCCCGGCGGCTACGGTCAGGAGCCAGGCTGGCGTGCATCATGCGCTGGCCAGTGATCCTCATGGTCCTGGCGATCATGTCTGCCCTTCATGCGGCTTACTTTGCGATCACCTTCGGTCTGATCGCCTCGGTGCTCCTAATTGTGCTCGGTGGCTTGCTGCTGATGGAACGCACGATAGAGAGTTACTGGCCATCCCCTACTCCCTTCGCTGCAGGAGCCTATTCGGGGCCGGCCACGGGAGCCGCTACGCCAGTTGAAGACACTCATTCGCGTGCTGCATGGGATACCGCGCAAGCGGATGCCGCCAGCAGCCATCCTGAAAACCCGAAGGGGGAGCAGTAAGATGAGCTCCTCGCCCCCACCTTCAGGACAATACCCACCGGTATTCGACCGCAATACCCTCCGCACCCAACGGCAGATGTTCCGTGCCCAGATGAGAGCCCAGCAGGCGCAGCAGCGAGCCTATCGCCATCAACTCCGCGCGCAGCGGCGCATCCTGCGCCATGGCTCGATCGTTGGGCCGCTCATCATTCTCGCTCTGGGCGTAGTGTTTCTGCAGGCCCAGATGGGCAGAATCTCCTGGGGGCAGTCGCTCGAGTGGTACGGCCGCTGGTGGCCTGCGGTCCTGATTGCCGCCGGCATCGTTCTCCTGATCGAGTGGGCAATCGACCAGCGCCGAGGAGGTGCGACCGGCAATGTGCGAGTCGTAGGCGGCGGCGTGGTCTTTCTGCTGTGCCTGCTGGCGTTGGCCGGCTTATCCACGCGAGGAGTGGAATACGGTCTCGACTGGCGTGACCACACCTTCGGAGATAGGTACGCGAAACTCGGCTATATCTTTGGTGACCGTCACGATGCCGACAGCTCCGTCAGCTCGGCCATGCCAGCTTCGTCCACGCTGGTCATTCATAACCCCCACGGCGACGTGACGGTCTCCGGCTCCAGCAGCGATGGCCTGGTGCATGTGAATGTGCACTCCCAGACCTATGCGTGGAAAGACTCGGATGTCCAGCAAAAGGCGAAGCAACTTCAGCCGACGTTTTCCAGCGATGGCGGGGTATTGACCCTGAATGTAAATGACGTCGAAGGTGGCGAAGCCGACCTCACCGTCGAGATGCCACGCTCATCGCCGGTCACGATTCAGTCCAATCATGGCGATGTAACCGTCAATGAAATGTCGGCGCCCGTGACAATCTCCGCCAACCACGGCGATGTCGACGTGAGCGGCATCGCCGGCAACGTGACCCTGCACGTCAATAGCGATAATTCGACCGTCACGCTGCACAGCATCCAGGGTGTGGTCTCCGTCGAAGGACACTGCGGTGACGTCGACGTCTCCGAGATCACTGGAGACCTGACCTTACAAGGAGATTTCTTCGGCTCGACAGATTTAGAGCACATCAACGGTGCCATCCATTTCAATACCAGCCGAACCCAGTTCAGTGCCATGCGATTGGACGATGAATTCAGCGTAGACAGAGACAGCCTGAACGCGAGCCAGTTGCTCGGCCCCGTGACCCTGAAGACCACGGACAAGAACATCACGCTGGACCGGGTTCAGGGTGCAGTGAATGTTTCCAATCGCAACGGTTCGGTGGAGTTGACCAATGCTGCTCCACTGGCTGCGGTCTCCATTCAAAATCACCATGGATCCGTAGACGTCGGGCTGCCCGGGAACGTTGGGTTTGAACTCGATGCGCAGACGAACAACGGGGACATCGAGAATGACTTTGGCTTGACGCCGCAGGGAAGCGACGGCGCGCATACGCTGCGAGGCCGTGTCGCCACAGGTGGACCGACGGTCACCATCGTCACGACCGACGGAGACGTAACAATCAGACGCAGCTCGGTCGCACCTCTTCCTCCTGAGCCACCGGCTCCGCCGAAGATTATGCTGGCTCCCTCGGCACCAAATGCACCCAAGGCCCCCAGGACTCCTCACGTGGTTCCCCTGACCGCGCCCAAGCCACCGGTTGCTCCCAAGACCCCGCCGCCCCCGGCTGCGGATGGCACCTTCTAACCTGATCGTCGAACCTGCTTGCTCTGATCTGCACGGCCCCAAACGACGAGAGCCGACGAGCGCGCGGCTGCGGCGGTTACACTGGTAGAGCAGTCTACTAAAGGAGATTTACGTGTCACAGCGCACTTTCAGCATCATCAAGCCGGACGCCGTTCGCAAGGGCGACACCGGCGCCATTCTCGCCGAGATTCAGAAGGCGGGTTTCAAGATTGTTTCCCTGAAGAAGATTTCGATCTCGAAGGCACAGGCCGAAGGGTTTTATCACGTTCACGCGGCGCGGCCGTTCTTTGGCGAACTTACGGAGTTCATGAGCTCGGGGCCGATCGTCCCGTTGGTTCTCGAGAAGGACAATGCGATTGCCGATCTGCGCAAGCTGATGGGAGCGACCGATCCGGCGAAGGCCGATGACGGAACGATTCGCAAGATGTTCGCGGCGTCGATTGGCGAGAATGCCATTCACGGCTCGGATGCCGAGGAGACAGCGGCGTTTGAGATTGGCTACTTCTTCGCTGGGTACGAGTTGAAGTAAACGCAGCTTCTAAATCGAAATCAAAAAATAAGGGGCGGCGCGTTGAAAAGCCTGGAATGCAACGCGCCGCCCCTTTTCCCAGGGCCATACACACCCTTTATCGACTAGTTCCTGAAGAGCTTTAGGTCGATCGCATCGCCCATGGCTTTGTAGCCTGTGTCGTTGGGGTGGAGGTGGTCGCCGGAGTCGTCGGCTGGGGCGAAGACGGTGGGGTTGGCGGGGTCTTGGGTGGCTTTGTCGAAGTCGATGACGCCGTCAAGTTCGGGCGTTGTGCGAATCCATTGGTTGACGGCCTGGCGGACGACTTCGCCGGCGGGTGAGGAGTAGCCGGCACCGACGTAGGGGGTGAGGGTGGCTCCGAAGACCTTGATGCCGTGGGTGTGGGCGCGGCCAGCGAGTTGCGAGAGGCCGGTGATGAGGTCGGCCGCGGTGACGACGTCGTAGGGCTTGGTGGGGTCGTAGGCGTGGCCGATGTCGTTGATTCCTTCGAGGAGGATGAGGTATTTGACGCTCGCCTGGGCGAGGACGTCGCGGTCGAAGCGAGCGAGGGCGTTGGGGCCGTAGTTGTCGTTCAGGATGCGATTGCCGCCGATGCCTTCGTTGAGGATGGCGAGGTTGCGGGTGGCGGGGTTGGCGTGGAGACGCTGGGCCAGGACGTCGGGCCAGCGAGCATTGGCATCAAGGGTGCTGTGGGCTCCGTCGGTGATACTGTCGCCGAAGGTGACGATGGAGGAGGCTTTGGGGGCGTCGACTTCGATGTCTTTGAGGAAGGGCCAGGAGGAGGCCTTTTGGGAGTCGGTGAAGGTGGGGGAGGTGAGTTGATTACCAGGGGCGGCGTAGTTGGTGCTGTCGGCGAAGGGGTGGGCGGTGAGAGTGGTGAGGGTTTGGGCGGGGATGAAGAGGGTGAGGATGAGGTCAGAGAGCGGCGGGAGATTGAGCGCGACGGGGTCGGAGACGACGACGGCTCCGGGGGGGATGATGATGGTGGGATGGCCGTTGAAGGTGAGAACGGTAGCGTTGGTGGTGGGGATGGCGGCGGTGGCTCCTCCGAGGGTGAGGGGCTCGGTGCCGAGCTCGTTGGTGAAGACGACGCGGATCGGAGAGCCACCGAGGGAGACGTGGACGGTCTCGCGGAGGGTGGTGTCGGTGGCGAAGGCCTTGTGGCTGTTGGCGACGGCAACGGGGGCGGTGGCCCAGGTGCCGACCCAGTGGGCGGGCGCAGCGGCGAAGGATGGCAGTGTGAAGACGAGGGTTGCGGCAACAAGCGTGAGGCGGTGGAACGAGCGCATGGAAAACTCCTGAGCGGTGAAAAGGATCGACTGCAGTGAAGGCCAGTTTACGCGTTGGCTGGATCAATGGGTTGGCGCATAGTAGCCGGGGCGGATGGTGGTGGTGGCGACGCGGTCGGGGGTGACGAGCGTGATGCGGTGAAAGGAACCGTCGTGCTGAAGATTGGCGGGGCGGTAGACGAGGCGGTATTGATTGCGAAGGTTGGCTTCGATGGCGCGGAGGTCGGCGAAGATATCAGCGTCGGTGTCGGCGTCCCGGAAGACGCGGCCGCCGGTCTCGGAGGTGAGGCTTGCAAGGGTGGAGGGGCCGGAGCCGAAGCCGGATCCGGAGC
>DATCDL010000407.1:0-3182 GCA_036510715.1 Acidobacteriaceae bacterium | reverse complement strand
GGGGCGAGAGGGCTGGAGTGAGGCGAGGCTGCCGTTTGCGGCGATGTCGCTGACGCGGAAGAGGCTCGACGAGGAACTGCTGCGGGTTGCGGAGAGTGCGGGCGCGATCATGCTGCGCGGTTGTCGTGTGCAGGGAATTCGCCGTGCGGGCGAGGGTTGGGCTGCAGGGATGGCTGACGGACAGAGTTTGTTGGTGGGAGCAGCGTTCCTTGCTACGGGCAAGCATGACCTGCACGCTCGCGCCCGGCCGAAAGGTAAGCAGTCGGATCTTGTGGCGTTCAAGATGTATTGGCGACTTTCGCCGCAACAGGCTGCTGCGCTTGAAGGGCATGTGGAGCTGGTGCTGTATCGCGGCGGGTATGCAGGGTTGCAGCCGGTGGAAGAGGGTGTGGCGAACCTTTGCTGCCTCGTGCAGAGAGCGGAGTTGCAGCGGTTGGGTGGTCGCTGGGAGAACCTGCTGGCGGCGATGCAACGCGACTGCGGGCTATTGAAGGAGCGTCTGCAGGGAGCGGTTCCGCTGCTGGAAAAGCCGTTGGCAATTTCGGCGATTCCTTATGGATATGTGAGAGAGGCAAGCGACGGTCTGTGGGCGTTAGGGGATCAGGCCGCGGTGATTCCTTCGTTCACCGGGGATGGAATGTCGATTGCGCTGCACAGCGGGTGCCTGGCGGCTGCGATGTATCTACGAGGAGAGACGGCGGAGCAGTTTCAAAAGCAGCTTCGAGGCGAGCTGTCGAGCCAGGTAGAGTTGGCGACGTCCTTGTCGCGCGGACTGGTGTGGCGGCCGTCGCGTGGTGTTCTTACTGCGGCGGTGAAGGTGTGGCCGGGGCTGCTGGGGGTGGTGGCGCGGAGGACGAGGATATCGAGCTCGGCGATGGCAGTCCCTGATCGGCTATAGTCCCGGGTGACCCCCCTCCCCCCCCCTCATCGTAAAATCTCTGTTTGCCACACTTACTAAATTTGTCCCGTAAAATATTGCATTCAGGCGGGTTATGGGCAAAATCTTCAAATGATTGGACTTAGAGGCTTGTCTGGGGATTCCGTCGCGCACCCAACGGTTCGCGCTTTCGTTACGAGGTTGGAAACTGTTCTGAACTCCAGCCCTAAGTTAATTGTAACGAACTGGAGGGGGTAACTATGCCAACTTTTGAAAAGATATATCGCCAATGGTTATAGGGGGTTTCGCGCTTTTCCTCCGGTTGGGGGGCTTGACAAGATTTTTGAGGTGGAAGGTCCGAGCGTCGATATACTGGTGGCCTTCTGGACTGATGTTTAAGCGGAGGTTTGCAGATGGCGAACGATGCAAATGGCATGATCCCGGCGGTCGATATGTACATCGCGAAGGCTGGCGAGTTTGCGCAGCCAGTGTTGTGGTATCTGCGTGAGGTGATGCACGAGGGTGCACCGGGCGTGACGGAGGCGATGAAGTGGTCGATGCCCTTCTTTGTCTACAAGGGCGTGATCCTCGGGAATATGGCGGCGTTCAAGGCGCATTGCAGCTTCGGTCTGTGGGGTGCGGAGGTGGTGAAGGAGTTGCGCACCAAGGGCGATGCGGAGGGCGGGTCGATGGGGTCGTTCGGGAAGATTACCTCGGTTGAGGATCTGCCGGCTCGCAAGAAACTGGTGGGGTACGTGAAGCTGGCCACGAAGGCGATCGACTCGGGCCAGAGGACCAAGGCGTGGTCACGGCCGAAGGTGGCAAAGGCAGAGGCTGTGATGCCCGATGCCCTGGCAGCTGCTCTGAAGAAGAACAAGGCTGCGGCGAAAAGGTTTGAGGCGATGACGCCGGGGTACAGGCGGGAATACTGCGAGTGGATTGCCGAGGCCAAACGCGAGGAGACGCGCGAGAAGCGCGCTGCTGAGGCCGTGGGCTGGATCGCGGAAGGCAAGGGGAGGAACTGGAAGTACGAGACGGCTTGAGAGGAGATGGATCGCTATACTGTGACCTTCGGGCAAGAACGTGGAGGTCTGCGGATGCGGAAGGTTGGGGATGTGAAGGCACGGAGCCGCGCAACGGCGGTTGCGATGCGAGAGAGCGGCGGAGCGAAGCCGCAGGCCCCCAGTCGACGTAGCTTTCTGAAGGGCAGTGGGGTTGCTGTGGCGGCAGTCGCCCTTGGGGGCTTTGCGGGGGCGGAAGAAACGCGCGCAGATGGCTTCAAGTCAAGCGAGATCGACGCCATCGACAGTGCTTCCCCGGAGAGCCCAGCGGATCTGGTGAACCTGCTTCAGGGCACGCGGTCGACACCGCAGTTTTCGACGGGCAATACGCTTCCCATTGCAGCGTTGCCCTTTGGGATGGCGCACTGGACGCTGCAGTCGCAGGACAAGACACCGTGGATGTTTCATCCCGAGCAGCGGAGGATTCAGGGGTTGCGGTGTACGCATCAGCTGAGTCCGTGGCTGGGGGATTATGGGCAGGCAACGTTTCTTCCGTTTCGTGGAAAGCCTCGTGCGGCGGCGGCAGACCGGGCGTCGTCCTACCAGGTGGAGACGGCGCGGCTGCGGCCGTATTCGCTGGAGCTGTTTTTGCTGCGCTATCGGACGCGGGTGGAGCTGGTTCCGACGGCGCGGTGCTGCGTTTTGCTAGCGGATTTCGAGACGGAGCCGGAGGAGCCGTTCTGGGCTGAAGAGCCTCGCGGGTTGATCGTGGATATTCCGCAGACGGCGACCGAGGTGCAGCAGCAGCCGGCGCAACGGCGCATTCGTTTCACATCGACTGCAACGTCGGGGGGGACACCGGAAAACTTTGCGACGTACTACGTGCTTGAATTTTCGGAGCCGTATGCGACGTGTGACGTGGAACGCTCGGGGGAAAACCGGATTGCAGTGGTGGGATTCAAAGGGATTGCGAGCTTGCAGGTGAAGATCGCCACGTCGTTTATTTCGTTCGAGCAGGCGGAGCTGAACCTGGCACGAGAGATTGGAGAACGAAAGTTTGTGGAGCTCCGCGAGAGCGCGAAGGCTGAGTGGAACACGCACCTGCGACGCATTGAGATTGCGGGCGCGACATTGGAGCAGCGGCAGATTTTTTATTCGTGCCTGTACCGGACACTGCTGTTTCCTCGCACCTGGCATGAACCGGATGCGGCGGGTGGCGTGCATCATTTCAGCGCGTTCAATGGGAAGGTTGAGCCGGGCGTGATGTATGCGGACCACGGCTATTGGGATGTGTATCGCGCGTG
>DATCDL010000406.1:0-3236 GCA_036510715.1 Acidobacteriaceae bacterium | reverse complement strand
GTGCTAGACAAGCCGTTCATTTAGCACTCGACCTCGGTAATCACCCAAAAGCGGCCATAGATTATCACCTCAAAACCGGCCATAGAGAAGCGGCCTAAGACATTAGCTCCGACGGGGGGAAATTAGCCTCTGTTGGCATGGGTAATGTCTTGGAAAAAACGAAGCAGGAACAGGTGATCGCGCTGGGGCGTCTTGGTTGGTCCCTGCGTCGGATCGAAGGGGCGACGGGAGTTCGTCGCGAGACGGTTGGCGGATACTTGAGGTCGGCTGGGATTGCACTGCGGACGCCGGGAGGTTGGGGGCGCAAAACTCCGGTGGCCACTGGCTCTGCCAGTTCAAAACCGGCCATAGAGGTGATCACCGGCTTTTCCGGTTCCGGAGCCGCCGATCATTCAAAACCGTCCAACGAAGTGATTACCGGCTTTTTGCCGGAAGTGACGTTGCCGGAGCCAGGTGGCAAGCGCTCGTCCGGAGCCAGTGAACCGTATCGGGAGATGATCGAGCTGGAGCTGTCGCGGGGCCGCAACGCGATGGGGATCTGGCAGGATCTGGTCGATAAGCACGGGTTTACGAGCAGCTATCAGAGCGTTCAGCGATTCGTACTCAAGCTGCGCGGAGCGGTATCGGCTGAAGCGCGGGTGATCATCGAGACGAAACTCGGTGAGGAGGCCCAGGTTGATTACGGAACGGGGCCGATGGTGCGCGATCCGGATAGCGGCAAGTACCGGCGCACGCGGCTGTTCGTTCTGACGCTGGGATGCAGTCGCAAATCGGTTCGGCAGCTGGTCTTCCGTTCGAGTGCGCGGGTGTGGGCCGAGCTTCACGAGAAGGCATTTCGTCGGCTTGGCGGTTCGCCACGGATCGTGGTCCTGGACAACCTTCGCGAGGGCGTGTTGTCTCCGGACTTTTACGATCCGGGTCTGAATCCCTTGTATCGCGATGTTCTGGCGCACTACGGCGTGACGGCATTACCGTGCAAGGTGCGCGATCCAGATCGAAAAGGAAAAGTCGAATCGGGTGTAGCCCACGCCCAGAAAACCCCGTTGAGAGGCAAGAAGTTCGAGAGCCTGGAAGAAGCACAGTCCTATCTCGACCACTGGGAAGAGCGCTGGGCCGACAAGCGCATCCACGGCCGGACCAAGCGGCAAGTAGCGGCTATGTTCGCCGAAGAGAAGCCCTTTTTGCAGGCGCTGCCGTTGGAGCCGTTCCGCTACTACCAGTATGGCGAGCGTACGGTTCATCTGGATGGCTGTGTCGAAGTTGAAGCTGCTTACTATGGAGCGCCGCCGGGCTGGATCGGGCGGAAGGTCGCCGTGCAGTGGGACGCGATGTTCGTGCGTCTGCTCGATCCCCGCACCGGTGAGTTGCTGCGCGAGCATCTGAGCGGCAAGCGTGGCGGGCATCGTATCCGCGATGCGGATCGTCCGCGTCGTACGCCGCCGCCGTTGCTTCAACTGCTCGCGCGTGCGCACAAGGCAGGAGCCAATATCGGCGCAGTCTGCGACGCCATCCATGCTCGCCAGGGCGAACTCGGAATGCGCCGCATCCAGGGCGTTCTCCAACTGGTCAAGCAATATGGCAGTGTGGCTGCGGACGATGCGTGCGCGGCGGCGCTGGAGTTGCGCGTTCCCGAGTATCGCTTCGTGCGCCGCTATCTGGAGCGCAGCCCACAGGCTCCTCTGAGCCTGCGGCAAGTCGATCCACTGATCCGCGAACTGACCCAGTATCGCGACCTGATCCAACAACGCATCAACTTCGAGGAACCCCAATCATGAATCTAATCGAACTCAATCGTTGCCTGGTGCAACTGCGCCTAAGCGGCATGGCCGCCGTGCTCGAAACGCGTCTGCTGCAGGCGCAATCGGAGAACATGGCACCCATCGACCTGATCTCCACGCTGGTCTCTGACGAGCTGGCCTGCCGCAGCAAGCGGCTCCTGGAGAGACGCCACAAACAGGCGCAGTTCCGCGATGCCGACAAGCGCCTGGACAACTTCGACTTCCAGTTCAACGCCCGGATGAATCGCAATCTGGTCTTCGAACTGGCCACAGCCAACTGGGTCGGAAAGCGCGAAGATGCCCTTTTTCTTGGTCCGCCTGGCAGCGGGAAAAGTCACTGCGCACAGGCCATCGGACACGCCGTCATCCAGCAGGGCTACCGCGTGTTGTATCGCGAAGCCCACAGGCTGCTGGAAGAACTGGCCGATGCTGCACTGGATGGCAAGCGCAAGGAGTTTATGGACCTGCTGACCACCGTACCGCTGCTGATCATCGACGACCTGGGAATGCGCAAGCTGCCGCTGACCGCCGCCGAGGAACTGCTGGAGATCATCATGCGCCGTTACGAACGTGCCAGCACACTGCTGACGTCAAACCGCCCCGTCGACGACTGGGGAAAGCTGCGGGGCGACAGCGCTGCCGTCACCGCCATGCTGGATCGCTTGCTGCATCACGGTCACGTTCTCAAGTGCGGCCCGCGTAGTTGGCGCACTAAAACCGGCAGCCCTGGAGAAGGACAATGACCAATGCAAAAGCAAAGGCAAAAACAAAAGCGATAAGGATGCCGGGCAAAGAACGCCCGGCGGCGTCGCGACTCGTGATCCAGAAGCCTCCCACGACGGAGCCTCACCTTAGGAATGCTGGCAGAAACACGAAACCCTCCGACGGCCAGCTCTTGAGCCAAACCGCGGAGGGTCTCGATTACCGATTCCTTCGGAGCCAGCCCCGTGTCATCGGCCCTGGATCACTCCGCAAGGCGCGACCCCGGCGGAGCGAATACAACACTAACACGAATCCGGACCACTCAAATATCAAACACAAACTCGTCGGCTCAAACCACGCCTTGCAAACGCACCTTGCGGCAAGGTAAAACAATCACGTCTTCGGCCAATCCCGTTGGCCGGTTTTGAACTGATAACGTATGGCCGGTTTTAAGGTGATAACCGAGGGGCTGAGAACGCAGTCATTAAAACGGTGCCGCCGTTGCTCACGTACTCCCGAATCGCCTTCGCGCTGGCCGTGTCCATCACGTAATCCGCCGGCACAACAACCAGTTTGTACTGCGCAAGATTGTCGTGCCCGATGTTGATGATCGCTGTGTCGATATTCGCGCGAAACAAGGGTTCAAAAAGCTCCCTGCACCTGCTCGGCATAAGATGGCCTGAAGTATTGGAGCGTCGTGTTGGAGGTACCGTTCGGGTGGGAATCAACGAATGAGTCGAAGGAATAGGCGATAGC
>DATCDL010000405.1:0-2824 GCA_036510715.1 Acidobacteriaceae bacterium | reverse complement strand
TAATCACCGTGTCAGAAGGCGGCGAGACTTGTATGCACAGCAGCGAGACAACATGGCGTTCCAAGATTCTCATCGTGGGATCTGATTTCACTCATATGGCTGAATTGCGCACCGCGCTGACTACGGATGGCTATCTGGTTCACTCCAGCATGAGCGGCCAGGATGCTTTGGAGCAGTCGAAAGCGTGGCGACCAGAGATCGTAGTCGCAGACGGTTCACTCGCCGATATTGAGATTCCGGCATTTTGCACTGCCCTGCGGGCTTCCGGTGCTGCTTCATCAATCCTGGTTCGTTTAAGGCAACCGAGCGAGTTTATTGAAGTGCTCGACGCCGGGGCGGACGATTGCGTGGACAGAGGGTGTTCAATGTCGGAGCTAAGAGCGAGAGTGCGCTCAAAAATCCGAATGGTCAAATGTCAGGCCGCAGTAGCAATGCTCGTAAGGAGCACGTAAGGGAGGAAGTATGTGGGATATCGGTTGTGTTATCGGCAGCACATTGTTCTTTGTTCTATCTATCGCCTATGTCTTTGGCTGTGAACGACTAGGCGCGAAGGGGGCTCTGTGATCGAAAACGTGGTGCTTCTTCTCGTCGTCGCCTTCTTGTTTGTGTACCTGGTGTATGCACTGTTGCAGCCTGAAAAGTTCTAAAGGGGAACGTAATCATGACAGCCAACGGCTGGATTCAAATCATTATCTTCTTCGCCGCGATATTTGCGTGCGCGAAACCGCTCGGCGTATATATGGCCAAAGTGTTCGAACGCGAAAAGACGTTCGCGGACGTTATCTTTCGACCCATCGAACGATTGATTTACCGCTTGACTGGAATCGATGAGTCCAAGGAAATGCGTTGGACGGAGTACGCAACTTCGATGCTGCTCTTCAGCGTCGTCACTCTACTGGTCACCTATGCGATGGAGAGGCTGCAGCAATACCTGCCATTGAATCCTCAGCATTTGCCGAGCGTCGCGCCAGATCTCGCGCTAAATACAGCGATTTCATTTACTACCAATACAAACTGGCAAAACTATGTGCCGGAAACCACCATGAGCTACCTCACTCAAATGGCGGGGCTGGCGTATCACAACTTTTTTTCAGCAGCGGTCGGCATAGCCTTAGCAATGGCATTTGTGCGCGGGATTTCGCGTAAGGAATCGAACACCCTCGGAAACTTCTGGGTAGATACGACGCGAGCCTCCCTCTGGGTTTTACTGCCAACGGCGTTCATCATGGCCCTTTTGCTTGTCTCTCAAGGTGTCGTACAAAACTTTCGGCCATACGACCAAGCGAAACTACTTCAGCCTCAGGTCGTGACGACCGTGGGTGCCGACGGGAAGTCGACCTCTCAAACCGTCACAACCCAAATGATCGCACAAGGCCCCGTAGCCTCGCAGGAGGTCATCAAAAATCTGGGCACCAACGGCGGCGGCTTCTTCAATGCCAACGCCGCGCATCCCTTTGAGAACCCCACACCCCTCACCAACTTGCTGGAGATGCTCTTGATCTTCCTGATTCCGGCGGGGCTCACTGTCACCATGGGCCGCATGACACGTTCTCCGGCCCATGGATGGGCGGTCTTCGCGGCGATGTCGGCATTGTTCTTCGTTGGAGTTGCGGTTTCGTATTACTCCGAAGCACAGGCAAATCCTCTACTCCACTCAGCCTCAATGCATGTCAATCAACAATCGACAGCACTTCAGCCTGGCGGAAACATGGAGGGCAAGGAGGTGCGCAACGGGATTACCAACTCCGCGTTGTTTGCCACGGTGACGACGGATACCAGCACGGGCGCAGTCAACTCCATGCACGACTCCTACATGCCCCTCGGCGGCATGGTCCCAATGGTCAACATGATGCTCGGCGAGGTCGTCTTCGGCGGAGTCGGCTCAGGTATGTACGGCATGTTGATCTTCGTCATCCTCTCGGTCTTCATTGCCGGCCTCATGGTCGGTCGAACGCCTGAGTATCTGGGTAAGAAGATTGAATCGTTTGATGTAAAGATGACCATGCTTTATGTGCTGATCTTCCCACTGTCGATCCTTGGTTTTAGTGCCATCGCACTGATGATGCCAAATCTCGGATTGGCCTCGCTGGGCAATAGCGGGCCACACGGATTCTCGGAGATTCTGTACGCCTACACCTCGACTACGGCCAATAATGGTTCGGCCTTCGCCGGTCTGAGCGCGAATACTCATTGGTACAACCTGTCGCTTGGTGCCGCAATGCTCGTTGGGCGCTTCCTAATGATTGTGCCCATGCTTGCGCTGGCGGGCAGCTTGGCTCGTAAGAAGCTCATTCCTGCATCGCCAGGCACATTTCCAGTGAACACCCCACTGTTCACGGTTCTACTTGTCTGCGTGATTCTCATCGTTGGAGCTCTGACGTTCTTCCCGGCATTGTCACTTGGTCCGATCCTCGAACATCTCCTCCTGCATGCCGGCAAGACATTTTAGTTGGGAAAAGAAAGCAGAAAATAATGGCAAATATCAGCAAACGCTCACTGTGGGATGTCCAAATCATTCGGCGCGCCTTGGGAGACGCATTTTCAAAGCTCAATCCTCGAGCAATGATGAAGAATCCCGTGATGTTCGTCGTTGAGGTCGGCAGCGTCATCACATCGCTCTATCTCTTCAAAGACCTCTTCACTCACCATGGAACCCTTCGCTTTGATCTACAGATCACTTTGTGGCTGTGGTTCACGGTCCTGTTCGCGAATTTCGCGGAGGCCATGGCCGAAGGGCGCGGTAAGGCACAAGCTGACGCACTGCGTAAAGCGAAATCGGAGACCACTGCCGTCCGTCTTAAGGAAAACGGGCAGACGGAGGAGG
>DATCDL010000404.1:0-8479 GCA_036510715.1 Acidobacteriaceae bacterium | reverse complement strand
TGGTTTCATCCGGCGCCGCGGCTACGCCCAGATCCACTCCGGCAAACCGCCGCAGCACCGGCGACTCATAGAAGGCCTCTTCCATGCCCGGGTCAGACAAGCCGAACCACTGTTGCAGAAAGTAAGTCCGCAGCATGATCGACAGCCCAACCGGTTGCCGGCCGTTGCCTGCTGGGGTAGTGAGGCTCAACCAGCGCCAACAGCCCAGACCACGGAACCACTCGGTTCATCTGGTCCAGAAACAGTTCCCGCTTGCTCTTGCGGCCATGCTTCTCAAAACTCGCCTGCGATGCCAGTGTCTGCTGAAAACGCGCCATTCGCCTCATACTTATAGTTTATTCGGATTCGTCGCGGCTTGCAGACTTGTGCAGAGGTTCCTTAGCGAGGATATGCAGGAGGCACAGGCAGGATGATTCAGGTGCCGGAGGTGCCATGAGTTCTCATCTCACAAAGGCGATTCGTCCATGGCGAAAGCAAAGCGGACGGGATCGATCTCAAGGATCGCACGGCACCAAGAGCATCTGCAACTGAACCTATTCACTTGGAGATTTTTCGTCCGGCTCTTTCTCAACCGGCGGATACCTCCAGCGCGATGGCACGAGGGAAGAGGATGTTGTTCTCAAGATGGATGTGATGATGGAGGTCCTGCTCGAATTCCCTCAAACCGTCATAGAACGCGTGAAAGGTAGGGCAAGCATCCTCTGGGGTGGTGAAATTCCCGCTCAGGCGACGAATTTCAGAAGTCAGGGCGCCCGCAGCATCGTGTTCCTGCGTCATCATCGCGATCGGATTCGCAACCGTGCCAAAGCAACTACGGGGCCTCGGCGTTCCAATGGAAATGGAACGCTCTAAGCCAGCGATGTAGGGAAACAGGACGGTCTCTTCCTCGGCAAGATGATGGGTGAGCTCCTCATCCAATTGCATGAGCGTGTTGGCGATCGCTGGCAACTCCGGCTTGCTGGAGCCGTGACGATTCACGACCTTCTGAGCCAGCTGGGCCAGCCGCGGCAGTTCGCGTTTCACGGATGCATGATGTTTGGCTACGATGTACGAGCTCAAGTTCTCCAACGATTTCTCGGTCCAATTTTCGACCTCAATCCCGGGCTTCTTCTCCGCCGCTTCCAATGCAGCAAGAACCGAATCAATTTCCAGGTTCCCGGCAGCGCATGCCTCTGCCAGGGGCTTGCGGCCCCCGCAACAGTAGTCGATTCCAAATTGTTCAAAGACGCGTATTGCAGTCGGTTGTTCCAGTGCGATTTCGCGGACAGTTTGTGTGGTTGCGGCCATTTCGATCTCCTTGAACCCCAACATACAGAGATTGCAATGTCCGCCACAGCGACTTTGGTCACTCGAAGGCTCAATATGCGCAAGAATTGTTGGAGGCTTCGGTGTGACCAAAGTCGCTGAGATCTCCGTTCTGTTCGCCTAAGCTTACGCTCAGACTGAAGGTCAACTCGATATGGGCACCGCAACCATCCCGTCAATCCACAAGCAGGAAGAGAAAAAGAAATTTGTCCGCAGGTCCAGCTCCGATGGTTCGCAAAGGATCAGGCGAATCGTTCAGTGGTTGTTCGTCGCTCTGAATGGCTGGCTGGGGATCCAATTCCTTCTCTGGGTTCGCTTTTGCGAGCGCGGAGCACGGGTTAAGCGTGCCACGACCCGCGGGAGCCGAGGGCTGGCTGCCCATCGCGGGCTTGATGAATACGAAATATTTCCTGCACACGGGACGCGCGCCTGCAATCCAGCCCGCGGCCATGGTCCTGTTTATCGCCTTTATGCTGATGAGCCTGCTGCTCAAGAAAGCCTTCTGTTCCTGGCTTTGCCCCGTTGGAACGCTGTCGGAGCATCTATGGAAGCTTCGAAGACGCGTATTCGGCCGGAATCTGCATCCACCAAAATGGTTGGATATCCCATTACGAGGGCTGAAGTACCTGCTTCTTGGCTTCTTTGTCTTCGTGATCGGCGCCATGTCCGCCGAGGCAATCCACGATTTCATGTCCACACCCTACGGTCTGGTCGCCGATGTCAAGATGCTGAATTTCTTCCGCGATATCGGGCAAACAGCGGCAATCGTCATCGGTTTGTTGGTGCTGCTCTCTATGCTGATCCAGAACTTCTGGTGCCGGTATCTCTGTTCCTACGGAGCGCTGCTGGGAACCACATCGCTTCTCAGTCCGGTAAAGATCCGCCGCGACGTCGAGGCGTGCATCGATTGCGGGAAACGCGCGCGAGCCTGTCCTTCCGGCGTGGCCGTTGATCAACTCGTACAAATCCGATCCGTTGAATGCACGGCGTGCATGGCGAGTGTGACCGCGTGCCCGGTCGAGAGCGCTCTGCAATTCTCGTTGGTACCGAGAAAGCCAGCAATACCGGCGGAGAGATGGCGTCGTCGTGCGCTCTCACCCATTGCCGTTGCAGCAGTTCTAGCTTGCGTCTTCCTGGGCCTGGTCGTGGCGGCGAAGGCTACTGGGCATTGGCAGACGAATCTACCCCGCGACGGGTATATGGATCTGGTTTCCCATGCAAGAGAGGCCAGTCACCCCGGCATGTAAAGAGCCAAACGAACGAAAAGTGGACTGCGCAAGAAACTGCCGACGGGCTCGCGGAACCAGTTGGCATGACGTCGATGCCGCAGAGAGCTACTTCCGTCGGAAACGAAACTCGGTTCCGATGGCCGCGATGGCGCGGTTGTCCAGTATTTGGTTTGCCCGAGCAAAGACTATCTTTTCTTCTACTTCGATATGGGCCGAATACAACTGCTTGAGACGCGCGGTTTCGGAGAACAACAGCCGTGTATCCTCCGCGCTTAAACTGCCTGATTCAATCCAGACTGTGTACAGCCGCTCGACCGAACGGTGCAGAACGTTCGCCTCGTGATGATCATCTTCAAGCCGGTCGATCTCCTCGAAGGATTTTGCATCGGACTTGCGCAATCGTGGAAAGAGCGATTCTTCCTCATCCGCTGTGTGGCGTTGTCCGCCAGTTCGGAAGTACTGCAGCGCAGACTTGACCGCATCGCGTTCCTCGCCGGTAAGACTTCTGCCTTGTGCGCGATCAACCACAACGCAAAGAATGCCGAGGAAGCTCTCTATCCGTCGGTGGCAGTCCTTCAACATGCCAATTGGATCATCGAAACCGCTGTCGGGCTTTGCGCCAATCTGAATTGCCATGGTGTTCCCCTTGACTTCTTCCGTTCTGTTCATTGTCGCCCATTCGACGGCGATTGCGGCTCTCACGCACCGTGAAGAACATGGAGCGTTGTTGCTGTTTTCAGCTGCGGTGCCGGCGGCGCGTAGCCCTTTGGAACATAAGAGCAGCATGTCTCTTCAGCGTGCGGGTTTCCCGTCAGAGCATACGTGCGGGCACGCGATCCCCCGCAGATTTCTTTGAACTCGCAAGAGCCGCACTTTCCCTCGAGCCTTGATGTGTCGCGCAAATCGCGGAACAGGGGCGAGTCGCAATAGATCGTGGCCAATTTCCGATCGCGGATACTGCCAGCAGAGAGAGGAAGGAAACCGCTTGGGAACACTTCCCCTTTGTGCGAGATGAAGGCAAATCGCTTCCCGTCGTTGAGACCGCGCGGTGCGCGTCCAATTGTGTCAACGGCTCTCTCGTGCTGTGAGACGACGTCGATTCCCAACTTGCGTTCAGCGACCGCTGCTGCAAAAGATAGCGCCTGTAGTGTTGCGCCTCGGTCGTTTTGATGTCGAAGCTCGCGGTCTTGGACAGGCTGAGACCTTCGCAAAGACCATTCGAACTCCTCCGCACTCAGAAGGTCGTTCAATTTGACACGGCCTATGGGAACCAGGAAGAAGGCGCTCCAGAGAGCGATATTGAGGCTCTCCATGAGCGCAACGATAGCGTCGACTTCGCCGGTATTTCTGCGGCTGAAGGTGGTGTTAGTCTGGACGGGCAAACCGATCTCATTGGCCCAACGAACGGCATCGAGCGTTCTCGCGAACGATCCGCTCATGCCTCGAAATGCATCGTGGGTTTGCGCGCTTGCGCCATCCATATTGACTGCCAGCCTGGCGAGCCCAGCTTCTTTGAGCCATACAACAGTCTCTCGGGTCAGCAACGGCGTAGCGCTCGGCGTCAGAGAAACTCTGACTCCGACTGAGCGGGCATGAGCAATCAATTCAAAAAGATCAGACCGTTTAATCGGGTCGCCACCCGTCAGCACAAAGACCGGAACCTTTAAGTCCGCGATCTGGTCGATCAGATGTTTGCCTTCATCCGTGCTCAGTTCCACGGGTCTGCGGCCCGGCTGGGCGGATGCGCGGCAGTGCACACAGGCGAGGTCGCATGCCTGGGTCACTTCCCAAATGGCGATGAAGGGACGTTCGTTGAAGTCGGTCGTGTTGACTTGTTGATTCATGAACCAGCCTGGTTCATGAATCAATAAGACAGCCGCACGCCGGCTTAACGCAGTGACCAAAGTCCCAGGCTGCTAGAATTTCCGAGTGACTGCTGAACGCACCGATCTTGCGACGACCCTCGGGAAAACCGCACTCTTGTCGAGCCTCACGCCGACAGAACTGAAAACACTCGCTGCGCGAACAGTTCGCAAGCTATTCAGTGCGGGAGAGTTACTCTTCTCAGAGGGCGAGCCTTGCAACGGCTTGCACATCATTGCACAAGGGAAAGTTCGCATCTTCAAGACGTCTGTGAGCGGTCGCGAGCAGGTTCTTGCTGTGAATGTTCCAGGCGAGTCTGTCGCGGAATTGCCGGTCTTCGATGGTGGGCCATTTCCCGCGTCTGCTGCGGCGATCGAGGATGCAGAAATTGCGTTCATTTCGCGCCGCGATTTTCAGGCGTACTGCATGGAACATCCGGAAGTCGCGCTCAAGGTGCTTCAGGTCGTAGGAGCGCGGTTGCGACGACTAGTGGGTATCATCGAGGAATTGTCGTTCACGACAATCCGCCAGCGACTCATATCGGCACTACTCAAACTAGCGCAAAACGAGGGCAAGCAGAACTCTCTCGGAATTGAGTTTCAACTGCCGGCGACCCATCAGGAACTCGCCAATCAGCTTGGAACGGTGCGCGAACTGGTCTCCCGCAATCTCATGCGCCTGCAGGCAGAAGGACTACTGGACGTAGACGCGCGGCAGATCGTCGTTAAGGATCTGGCCGGTCTAAAAGCACTTATTGAGACATCTACATAGATCTTTTCGGCTCCGAGTGACATAAGTTACTGCTCCACTCTTCCTTGACCGCTACGGTTGTAAGTGGAGAGTGCTTATGTGTACCGCAGCTCAGTCTATTCGCGAAATCGTAACCAGGCAACCGTCCGCAGCCAAAATCTTCCATCGATTCGACATCGACCTCTGTTCGCGCGCCGACGAATCGCTCAAACAGGCATGCGCGGAGCTGCAGCTCTCGGTCGACCAGGTAATCGAAAAACTTTCCGACGCCGCAGCAAATGAACCTGGGGCCGAGCCCGCAGATCTCGCGAGCTATTCCATGAGCCGCCTGATCCAGCACATCGTTCGCACCCATCATCGGTACGTTCGTTGCGAGTTGCCGCGGTTGGTTGAGATGGCGCACAAACTCACCGGCAAACATGGAGCTCGTGCACCCGAGTTAAAGGAGGTCGAGACCTTGCTGGACGCGCTTCACGCCGAAATGTTCGCTCACCTTCAGAAAGAAGAACAGGTTTTGTTCCCTTTCATTGCGCAAATGGAAGAAGAGACCGCCGGGTTCGCTTCATCGGCACTCGCCTGCTTCCAGACGGTCGCCCAACCGGTGTCCATGATGGTCCGGGAACACGAATCGGCCGAAGGTCTCGTGGCCGAAATGCGCAGACTGACGAACGAATTCAAGACGTCCGCCTGGGCATGCCCCACGCACGTCGCGCTCTACGCCGGGCTCAATCAGTTCGAGCGCGATCTCAGGAAACATGTGCATCTTGAAAATGACATTCTGGTTCCGCGCGCAATCGAAATGGAATTCGCGTCGAATCAACGGAGGTAAATATGGCTGCCATCGCACAGGTCAACAAGGCGCCTCTGCCGGACTCAACCGATTCCATGCAAGCCATCGTTGCTCGCGAGCGAATGAAGAGCCTGATGTTGCGGGCATGGATTCTGACCGGCATTTTCTTCATGGCGTTGCCGGGTACACTGCTCGGCTTTTCAAACCTGATGGCGATCAGCACGCATCATGGACTTGGCGCTCTTCCTGCTGCCTGGATTCAGGGTCACGGACATGCGCAGGTATTCGGCTGGATCGGCAGCTTCATTCTCGGAATCGGATTCTATTCGCTGCCATCGCATGGGCGGTCGGTGGTCAGGATTCCGCTGACATGCTTCGTTCTGTGGACCTCGGGCGTTGCGATGCGATGGACAGCAAGCATTTACGACTGGCATTGGCGCTTGGCGTTCCCGATCTCTGCCGGATTTGAATTGATCGCAGTTGTTTTGTTCATCGCTGCCGCCTCACAGCATAAGCTGCCAGAGCGGGCGCAGAGTAAGCGTGCAAAGCCGCGAATGGAGTTGTGGATGGTCTCCGTGCTGATGGGAACCGCTGGGCTCGCGGCTTTGGTCATCTTCAACTTTGTTGAATGCGTACGCTTGGCAGTTAGTGGACCGCTTCTCGCCTTTCCGCACGCTCTCGACCAGAAGTACCTGGTATTACTTGCCTGGGGATTCCTCGTGCCAGTGGTCTGGGGATTTTCCGCGCGTTGGCTGCCTACCTTCCTCGCGATTGTCCAGCCGAACGCGCCATTATTTTGCACCGCTTTGTTCCTGGACCTGATGGGCGTTCTTTTTGGCGTCTCCGGTTGGACCATCGCGGCGACGATTTTGCTCACCTCAGCCTCAGTTGCAATCGGGCTCGCATTGCATCTGACACAGCATCCTCACGGAGCCGCAAAGGTCCAGGGAATTCATCGCAGCTTTCCGTCGTTCATTCGGCTTGCCTACGCATGGCTGGTGATCGCCGGCTCAATGAGTGTCTGGGCTGCTCTTGCCGACCAACATGGAGGCATCTGGGGCGCTTCTCGCCACGCTCTTACAGTCGGATTCGTCGCCACCATGGTCTTTGCCATAGGGCCTCGCATCCTTCCGCATTTTGCCGGCATCTACTCGATTTTCAGTAAGCGCTTCATGTTTCTCAGCCTGCTCCTACTGCAGACCGGCTGCACCCTCCGCGTCTGCTCCGAGCCGCTTGCTTACGAAGGCATCCTGTCCGTCGCGTGGAAGACGCTTCCGGTTTCTGGAGTGCTGGAGTTGAGCGGCGTACTGGTGTTCGCCGTCAATATCGCGCTTACTTTTCTACTGGGGCGGTCCGCATTTGCGGCGAACAGTCCAACCCAGCGCTCTCTTGCATGACGAGAGTCAAGGACAGTAGAGCAATCTCGCACTCCCGAGTGCACCTCAATTCTCAGTCATTCGTCATGCTCCAGAACCCCACTCCCAACCACGGGCGCGGTTCCAGCAGGATTGTGCCTCTGCCACAGTGGATAGGGAACCCCCGCAAGCCGATTGATCGCGAGAGCTTGCACCGTAAGCAGGATTACCGCGACTTCAATGATGACGAGTTCTTTCGGCTGAGAGATGATGCCGAGCGAAACGATGAGGGTCGTGGCTCCCGCCGGCGGATGGCTTACCCGGAACATCGCCATGAGCGCACCGGTAGCTGACAGCGAGAGCGCAGCGGCCAGGACTCTGGCGCCATGAACGCCGGGGTGCATACCGAAAGGCGGGCTGGAAGCTACGGTAAGCGCGAATGCGCCATAACCGCAGATGAGTCCGATTGCGTGGCCGAAGATAGTATTACGCGGGCTCGAGGCCTCCGCCAGGAGAGAAAAAAAGAAGAGATACGCAGTTGGGCCGAGCGACGGAAAGACAAAGGGGCTGCCCGTAAGAAGTGCCAGCAACGCGAGCAGTCCGATGGTGATAAAGCCGTTGATGCATACATAGATCGCCTACACGACGCGCGTGATTCTGGCATTCTGGTTTGGCCCACCAACGGCAGTTAAGGTTGGCGCATGCCGGGTCGCCGGGCGATGAGCGCGCATGAAGAGAAGGAGATATTTGAGAGCGTGCGCACCTCGGCCGAGAGGATCATCCACGGCAAGGGCGTCACCAACTACGCGATAGGCTTGGCCGAGGCTGCGATTCTGGAAGCCATCCTTTGGAATGAGGGCCGAGTGCTGCCCGTCAGCTCCCTGTTGACGGAGTATCGGGATATTAGCGAAGTATGTCTCTCCATACCGTCTATTGTGGGCCGCAGAGGGGTAGAAGGATTGTTGCCAGTGCCGATGAATCCGGAGGAGGAGGCCGGTCTGCGTTCCAGCGCCGAGACCGTCCAGCGGGTGGTGCGAGCTCTGGGCTTCTAGGAACTTGTTGAAATAGGTACACGGTGTGCGGCGTTGCACCAGTTCTGTTCGTCTAACAGACATGCGTGGAGACGAGCGGATTCAGGATGGGATGTTCAGCTATGTATCGTTGGAGCAGCGTGTGCCACAGGATCA
>DATCDL010000403.1:0-5752 GCA_036510715.1 Acidobacteriaceae bacterium | reverse complement strand
GCCCATGCTGCCGGCTTGCTCAGTGATCAGTTCGTCGACCACGACAAGACGACCACGCGCATCCATTTGCGTGAGCACCGCAGCAGGGTTCCGTCCGAAGTCCATACCAACAACCACGAGGGTTCCGGGCACCGGCAACAGGTCGTTCTTCGCAACGTGGAAATCTGACCTGAAAGAAGCGCGGAACACAGCCTCTCCGGCCAAGCTAGGAGTGATTTTGTTGTCGACATACTGCTCCACCCATTCAGCTGAATTGTTGAGTATCAAATCCTCGTAATATCCAGGCACGAGATGTTCACGGTTCTCCGCCCCTGGATCGCGGGCGCCGGGCTGAGTCCAGTAACCCCACTGCGCGGGCCTTGGCTTTCCGTCTGGCATGATCCCTTCTTCCAATATAGGATACCAAGGTGAGTCTTCGGAAAACGAGTTAGTCTCGCCGATGACGCCGTGCCAGGTCGGTCCACCATTAGCCATTGAAGGGTAGCGACCGCATCGACCCAGAACGTCCATAAGAATTTGTGGGGGCAGCTCGCGCAGCTCTGACAACCATCCAGCGGTGATGTCGAGTGATAGCAGGCGCTGTACGTTCTCGGGTGTATCCAAGGGCAGCATAATCCATTCCGACTCGACGTCACCAGTGCGCAGCCAGAAGGTTTTGTGCTGGGCCTCATACGTCACCACTCCGCGGAGAAGCTCCGCCACTGTCTTCGCGGTCGTCGTCTGCAGCTGCGGCAGCGTGTTGCGCACGAGCGCGAAGCGCGTCCGGCGGATGCCGTCTTTCGGATCTGGTGCCTGCTGCATGGCGCGGCGCGTCAGCTCCATCACCATGCCCGATGATTTCCCCGAGCCGACTGGCCCGCGTATCAGGCGCACGCGTTTGTCAGACTCCATAAGGAGACTGACGGTAGCGGGCGCAATGTACTCGAACTCGTTAGCCACGAACGCGTGCTATGTTGATTGCCGCCGGCATGTGCAAGACGCATTGATCGCAAGGAGGGTACGGCCCTCTGAGACCGCCGTGTCCGCGAGCGCCCTTAAAAATCACACACAAGTTGCGCCATGCGGTAGTGACGACACGGCCGCAATAGGTCAGGTCGCCCTCGACGGGGTTCTTGCGCTTCGCGGGCGCGGGGGACATGTGGGCGACCTTACCGGCCGGGCTCTTGGTCCAAAAAAATCTTTTCATGTTGTTCTCCTAATAAAAGTTGGGGCGGCTATCCGCCCCGTGTAGCTCACATGAGCTTAAAGTGCTTCTTTATGAGCACTTCTGTTGCGCGAGTGAATTGTTTTGCTCGCATCTCGCGCTCGATCCGGTTCTTCAGCTGCGGGGGCATCTGCTTCCACATGCGCAGACTCATTTGTTTGATCTGCCGGCGCAGATGAGTCTGCCTGTCCGGCGGAAGGAAGAGGGTTGTTTGAAATCCTCTCGTTGGAGTCCGCCTGGGCCTGAGCCTGCACAGCGAACGTGTCGTCGTCCATTGCGGTCTGCAGCACGGCAATCGCGGCATCCATTTCGCGGGCTGCGACCTCCAGACTTTCGAGCTGCACGTAGGAGGCAACAAACTGGTTGACTGACTGCGCGTGCTCGAACTTCTTGAGCAGCTGTTTGATCGCCGCAATCGACGCCTCGTCGAGTTGGCTGACTGCGACGCGGCACTGCTTCAGGTTCACCTCGACCTGCTGGCGATTCCGCGTGATGTTGCCCAATAGGCCGGGCAGGCTTTTCGTAATGTCCATCGTCACTCCTTACTACTTGAAAAATACCCGGCTGAGCCGGAACTTGCGGCCAAACCGGCCTCGACCCTCGGGCGCATCTCCTTACGCCGTACATTTCGCAGATTTTCGAGGCGCTCTTGCGCGTCTCGCAGTTGGTCCTGACACACGCTCAGCTGATTGAGCAATTCGTGGATGCGCTTATCTTGGATAGTCCCCACCTGTCGCATCGACTGGAGCAGCGTGCCGTACCGCATGTACCCCTCCATCGACATGATAGCGAGCTGCTGCAGCGGCGCAGCGGGATTCGCCATCTGATAGACCTTGTCGTCTTTTGCATTGCCATTCGGAAATTCCGCCTGGGTGGGCGGAGGCTTCGGCTGCGAGTAGTGTTCGTTCATCGCTTCAACTCCAAATAGTCCGCAGCTGCCCGAAGGAGCGCAGGTGAATCTAAAAAGTGACCGAGTCCCCAGTTGCAGTGTTGACACAACCACCCACGGAAAATATCAGTGCCGTGAGGGTGATCTCGCTTCGTCGCTTGCCGGCCACACCCCATCTCGCAGAACGCTGGACAGGGCCGCGTAGCTTCAGGAATGCCCCTAAAGCGGCGCACCCGCGCATTACTCGCCGCTTTAATCTTTTCGGGGTATTTAGCCCTGTACCTAGCGGCGGCAACACGATAGCGTCTACGTGCCTCTTCTGGGTTCTTAGCCAGCAATGCGCGCGCCCAATTGCGCTTACGCTGCCGGGATAATTCCAATTGCTGTGCGCTCATTCTTGTCCTCGCTTACAACTACAACTTTTTGAGGGTTCGTTGTACCCCCAAAGTGAATAGAAATTCTGCGCGGTTCGCCGGGCGGCTCTGCGTCCTTCGGCACGTGCGCGACGGTCGAGATCTTGATCAGCTTTTCAATAGCCTCCAGCTTCGCAGCCGTCGACTTATCCGATGTTACGATTTTGAACAGCGGCACCAGTGAATCTTCGAGCAGGTACGCGGCCTTGGCGCGGATACGCTCGCGGAGATTGACATCCGAGTTCCAAAACGCACTCTGCTCGCGGTATCGCGCTGCCCACTCAGGGTTGTTTGCCCTCGCAACCAAGTCGTCCTTCGTCAGTCCCCAGTGCGACAGAATAGTCTCGGGGGTTCGCAGGCGAGCGACGAGATCCAAGATGAGTTGGTTGTCGAAATCGGTGAGAGCTGCTCTTTTATCACTAGGAGCAGAATTCCCAGCAAACAAAACAGGAGGACCAGCCACTGGCGCCAGTCCGGCCAGCGCGGCTGAAAGTTCTTCATCGTTTGGCTCCGTCATACGAAATCCGCCTTAATCGCCAGCTCCAATAGCTCACCACATGTGCGCTCCCAATCTCCAAGAGAAGCACCATACCTAATTGTACGTTCGTCATTTGTCACTCCAGTCACCACGTAGCAATCGGCGCCCATCTTCACGCGGCATAGGCAGCGAGTGATAATCGCAACATACGCGGGGTCGGTCGGCGGCTGCACCGGGTCCTTCGCTGCGCGGACCATCTCCGTGCGCCCGCGAGGGAGACCGCCATCGAGATTAAAGCTCGGATGTCCCCTTGAACCAGAGAATCGCATGAAGACTCCACATTGGAATTCGCATCGTTAAAACACGTCCGAGCGCTCGGACAAACACGCACGGCGCGATTGAGTACCACCGCGGGAAAACGTGCGCCGGGTTGTCGCACTTGCACGGCCCGATGTGAGCAATCAATCCCAGGCGACCGGCGCGCTGCAGCATGCCCGGGCTCTCACCGGCAGCAACCCCCCAGTGAAAAAGACCGAGAATACGGGGCTCGTCGCTCACATAGGCTTTGACTGCGGCTATCACGTTTTCATCTCCTTGATGGCGTTGCTCTCCGCGATGATGCGCGGGCCAACGCTGAATAGATACTCGCGGCAGGCGGTGCGGATCAGCTCCGACGCTGTCGTGTTTTTGTGCGCAGCGACGGCGCGGATGGCGTTGATAGTATGCTCATCCAGGTACAGGTGGAAGTGCTGCCGGTTTCCTACCTTCGGGCGAGTCATATCAGTTCTCCACTCCCGTGGCCTCACCGACGAAGCTCTTGAGGACGCTCTGCCACTCGGATAACGGCGCCTCTGCGCTGGCACCGGTAGTGACGCGATACTTCTGACCGGGACGAAGCCGCATGCCGATCGGCAGCTGGCCGGGCTCAACGCGGCGCGTGATGCGCCAGTAGTTGATCACCCACTGCGCACAGCAGCCGTTCATGATCAGCAGCGCCTGCACACCGTCAGACAACACCGGCGCGGGGCTGCCAGTCGACACGGGCGGCGCGGCGAGCACCTGCTTGTAGCCAGGCATTGACAGGTCATAGCCTGTATTTTCTTCGTCATTTGACAGGTCAGGCCCTGTCAGTTTGGCAAGCTCAACTTTCGCGCTGTCGCTCATTTGAAGTTCTCCTCGTCGATTACCGCAGCAGCCGTGATCGGCACCGTGTCGACTCTTTGTGTGTTTACCCAACCGATCGGCCGCTTATTCCTGCAAACTTTGTTGGCGAGCTGCTCCATCGCTTCATCCCATCCGTCTATGATATCCATTCCGTGTACGAAACAGATCGCGTTTCCCATCCCTTCAGGATAGATGCTCCAGCCGATCTGCTCCCAAACAGCCTTCAATCCGAGCAACCGCAGGCGCAGCCACACGTCTTCGGGGACCGTCGGAGCTATCACGCGTTTCGTTCCTGGGGAGTGCAACATCAGAATTGACAATCCCCGTTGATCAGCGGCGGACCTACAACCCGGTCCATGTCGCGCTTCGTCATCGCGCGAGCCAATTGGTGCGCGTACTCGCGCGTCCGCGTCTGGATCTCGGTAGCAGTCAGCGCCTTCGGGTCCTGGATAAATTTCTTGATGTCGGCGCTCGACATGCCGACGTCCGCCATCTGTTGCGCCATCTGGTTCGCTACGTTCTGCTGTCCCTGCATCCCCTGCGCCGCGGCGTGCTGCAGTCCCATCGCGTGGCTCGGCATCACGACGGCGTGGCCGTACATGTGCGGGTGGATTGCCTCGTGCGGCGGAGCGAGCTTCGGGAGATCTTTCTTGTTCTCCACGAACCAGCTTTTCTCTGCCTTGATTTTATCGGCCATATCGGCCAGCCGCGTGTGCCACTCAAGCTCGGTGCCGCCTAATCCATCGCCGACCCACTGGATGGTGATATCCAGCACGGGATGGCGGATGCACCAAACAAGCATCGCTTCGTGCACGCGCGAGCCGATGCTGCGCATGGCACGAACGGACTTATCGTGCGGGCTATGGATCTTCGACACTTCGCAGTCGAGGAGTTTCAGCGCGGCCTCCACATAGTCGGCCAGCTCGCTTCCGAGCGCGGACAGAGGCGTCGGCGCGGGCGGTGCCGGCTCAACAGTGTGGTGTTGCCACGGGCGTGCTCCAACCTGGTTCGACACGCTGGCGTTGTCCTGCATCTGGTTCATCGCCGCAGCCCGAGCTTGCGCCTGCATGTGCCCGAGCGCGAGCGCCCGCTCCTCGCGCACCTGATCAGGGTGCATAACCACCGGCGGTGGCGACACGCCAGAGGAGGCGAGCGGAGACGACCGCTTAAAAATCTGCTTCATCAACGATTCTTTGAGGAGGGTGCCCATAATGTGATCATACCCCGATCACTCTCTTGTGACAAATCCTCGGCAGACGTCCATGTCTACCGAGGGTTCATCACGTCCGGTTCGAAGTCCGGTTTACGGGGCGGTGGCGTTGACCGTCACGGTGATGGTCAGCTGTGTGGGCTGGCCCGGAGTTTTCGCGGTCGGCGCTGTCGTCTTGATCGTTGTCGACACGATCGGCGTCTTGGTGCTTTCCTCGCTCGGCGTGGCCGCATTGAAGTCCGTTACCGCGAAGTAGTACGTGCCGTCTGCGAGCGGCGGCGACTCCCACTGCGAGATTCCCGGGCCAACGGTCGCAACCTTCACCAACGCGGTGGCGCTCGGACCCTGGTAGATATCAGAGCCTGCGCTGTCGGTGAGCGGAGATCCGTCCGTG
>DATCDL010000402.1:0-13468 GCA_036510715.1 Acidobacteriaceae bacterium | reverse complement strand
TGCGCATCACCAAACTTCAAATCGTCTGTCTCCGTCAGGGTGACCGGCTGCCAGATGCCGCTGTTTCGATCACGAATTGCAGGGATCCAGTCCCAGCCTTCCGTGGCCAGGAAGGTCGGTCCATCCAGCTCCATGGCCCCGCCGTTTCCACCTGGGCCGCCGAGGATTGATTGTTCATTTGGAATGCCAGGATGGGGCGGCGGCGAGATGCGCACGACGAGCACATTTTTACCCGGCTTCAATGCAGAGGTGACGTCAAACACGCCGCGGATGAAGGCGCCCTTAACTTCTCCGAGCGCGACACCGTTGAGCCAGACGAACGCTTTGTAGTTGATGCCTGTGAAGGTTAGATCGGTGTGGCGCGATGCTCCACTCTCCTTCGTCTGGACAGGCAGGGTGAACTCATTGCGATACCAGTAGTCCTGCTTGTTCAGTGACTCAGGGATCGCCATATTATTAAGACCGAAATCAGAGTCTGGGTAGACGCCGTCATCGATCATGGTGGTGAGGACGGTTCCGGGAACTGTGGCGCGCATCCAGCCAGAAGCTTTGTAGGAAGGCTGAGAGATCTGTGTCTCGTCCGCGTCGACTTTGGGAGCAGCCTGGAGAAACCATCCATCGGTAAATGTCCACTCGCCCGGAGCGGTAACTGTAAGCGAAGGGCCTAGAGGTGACCGCTCAATGGCCTTCGGGGCTGAGAAGGGAGCGCGGCTTGTGGGAAGAGTGGAGGGATCCTGCGGAGCGCTGTATCCTGCCTGGCCTCTGGTCTGAAGTGGCCATGGCTTCGATCCTTCATCGAACTCAGCCGTCTCATAATCGGGAGGGTTCGATGCGAGTTGCCGAACTTCTGCGTCGGACAGGGCGTTACGCATTATCGTGAACGAAGCGATTTTGCCTGAAAAATGATTGCCGTCGACAGTGGTGATGGGTACTGGCGCCATCTGCAAGAGAGGGTCTACGCTGCCCAGCGTGAGGGACCCGTCCGCGATGTTCTCTGCGTTGCTGTAAACGTGAAAGTGGGACCCGTCAAACGTCGCGGCAATCAGTTGCCATTGGTTCGGATGTACGACTGCAGTTCCACTTAGTTCGTTACCTGGTCCCATCCAGAGCGAGATCTTATCAGGACTGACTGCGAGGAAGCGTGGGTACTCTTCTGAGACGTTGCCTAAGCCAGCGATGAGTTCCTGGCCGTTTACAACCTCGGAGGGTCGAATCCAGCAATAGATCGACCACGGAGAATCGGCTAGTAGAACAGAGTCATGAACGTTCGCCAACGGAACACGCAGGCCCAGGCCATCGGCGAGAAAAATGCCGTTGTAAGGTCCATATTCAGGAGGATCCACGCTCGTTGGTCGCTGGGCCGAGGCGACTCCAGCCATGCTTAGAAGGAGCAGCGCACAGAAGAGGTGCTGTGGCTTGCACCTATTTCTTTTCAGAACAAGAGATTTATGCAGGGGAGAATTGCTGGCAACAACCATCATAAAATCACGCACTCCTTGGCCCGATAACGATATCAGATGGCAGCTATTTTGATCGACTCCTTCCTCCGGCCGGGGAAATACACCAAAAATAAATCAAGCTACCGACATCGTTTGAGGATCGGGCATCCAATCGGTTGCGGGCTCTGCGCGAGACCCGCACCCGGCAGGATGGGAATGAAGGTGAGGGGAATGATGTCGAACCAAACTACGGCTCCACGTCAGCATGCATCGAGCGGACCAGCAACGCCGCAACTGCCGGAGCCAAGTCATGCGGAACGTGCGCGAACGCTCATCTCCCTCGCCGCGGTGGCTACGCTGTCTACAGTTTCGCGCAAGCATCCGGGATTTCCATTTGGCTCGCTGATGCCGTTCGCACTGGATCTCACAGGGCGCCCGCTTTTCCTGATCAGCAATATGGCGATGCATACCCAGAACCTCAAGGAAGATCCGCGTTGCAGCCTCTTCGTCATGCAGGCCGCCGCCGATGGCGATCCGCTTGGAGCAGCGCGCGTTACCTTGATCGGTCACGCCGAGGCGGTGCCTGAGCACGATCGCAATTCCGCTCGAGAAATTTACCTTGCTCGCCATGAGAATAGTCGTTACTGGGTCGACTTCGCCGACTTCAGCTTCTTTCGCCTTGAGCCAATCGACCTGTACTACGTCGGTGGTTTCGGCGTGATGGGATGGGTAGGCGAGACGGAATATGTACATGCTGCACCCGATCCGCTGGCCGACGCCGCGCCCGGTATCCTCGCTCATATGAACGCGGATCATGTGAATTCCATGATCCTGCTGGCGAAGATTCACTCCCAATTGGACGCGACCGAAGCAGCGATGACTTCCGTTGACCGTCTCGGTTTCACCCTGCGTTTGAAGACCGATGAAGGGATGAAGGGAGCTCGCGTCAACTTCCTCTCCGAAGTAAAGAATGCGCAAGAGACGCGTAAGATGCTGGTCGAGATGGTTCGGCAAGCCAAAGGACACGACTGAGAGGTTGGTACGGTAATTACTGCACAAGGGCTGCCACTATCCCCCGCGACTACTTCTGCATTGGCACAGCGTGCATCACTCATGATTCCAGCTATACTCCGGTCATACTCCCACGCATGATCCTGCAATCTCAGGCGGCGTCCCTCGCTTGGGCGGGAGCTTGGAGAAGCTATCGCAATGACGCCTCCTGCTGACATCCAGGCCGGACAGGAACTGGATCACTATCGCATCGACGCGCTGGTCTCCGCGACCGGTCTGGTCTCCGTCTTCCGCGCCACAGACCTCACTGATGGCCGCACCGTGGCCATCAAAATTCCGAACCAGGCAATCGAGGAGGATCCCGTGCTCTTCGATCGTTTCAAACGCGAGGAGGAGATCGGCGCTCGCATGGATCATCCCAACATCATGCGTGTCTACGCCAACGCTCACCCCTCGCGTCTATACATGGTGATGGAGTGGTGCAACGGCCGACTGCTCCGCGAAATCATGGACACCCAAGGCAAGCTGCCCCAGGACTGCACGATCAAGATCACCCTCGGAATCCTTCGCGGCCTCGAATACATTCACGGCCACGGCGTCGTTGACCGTGATCTAAAACCCGAAAGTGTGATGGTCGACGACCACGACAACATCAAGCTTCTCTCCTTTGGCATCGCGTCGCTCGAGGGCGCAAAGCGACTCACATACACCGGCCACACCCAAGCCCTGGGAACGCCGGATTACATGGCTCCCGAGCAAGTAAAGGGCAAACGCGGCGAGATGCGTTCCGACCTCTATTCCCTCGGCATCATGCTCTACGAGATGCTCACCGGCAAGACACCGTTTTCCGGATCATCTCCCATCGCAGTGATGAACGCCCGCCTCATCAACCATCCGCCCCCGCCGACTGTCGCCGAGCCCAGTATTACTCCTCAGCTCCAGGAGGTCATCTACCGCGCCATCGAGCGAGAGCCGACCAACCGTTATCCTACCGCGCACGACTTCGCCCGGGATCTCGAACATCTCGATCAAGTGGGTGTATCCGACCGCAACGAGCTAACCCACTGGAAGCCACATAAGACCGTCCCCAGCCGCATCATCCTCTATGTCCTCCTCGCGTTGCTGCCAGCCGTTCTGTTCGTACTGATGCTGATGCTCTCCCATGATCATCGCTAGCGGTCCAGATACCGTGTGTTTGCGCGACGTGGAAATCGCTCCGCACCCTTTGCATGGCTCGCTTTCCCATGCATCCTGAAGGTCGGCAAACCGATAGCCTACATACGCGTCAGTCAGCAAATACATCGGCTTCGATGGATCGGGCTCTATCTTCTTGCGCAGCTGCCGCACATAAGTCCGTAGATAGCTCGCTTCGTTGCGGTACTCATATCCCCATACCGAAGTCAGCAGCTTTCCATAAGTCACTGCGCGGCCGGCATGCGTCATCAGGTAGTTCAGAATCTCATACTCCTTGCGCGTCAGATGCACGGGGTGGCCTGCCAGCGTTACCGAACGCCGCACCGGCTCAATGCGGATCTCCCCAATCTGCAGCGGCTCGTCCTCGGCGCGCTCCGGTGTCTGCGCTCTGCGCACCGCTGACCGCAGCCGTGCAACGCACTCACGCGTGCTGAAGGGCTTAATGATGTAGTCATCGGCGCCGCACTCTAGCGCCTCCACCTTCAGTTCCTCAGAATCCTGCACCGTTAGGATCAGGACCGGCAACCGCGGCGCAATCTTGCGCAGCCGGACCAGCGTGTTCATCCCTCCGATCCCTGGCATCTGCAGATCCAGCAGCACCACATCTACAGACTCGGCGCGGACAATCTGCAGCGCCTCTTCTCCGCGTGAAGCCTCGATCACTTGAAAGCCGAGCTCGCTCAGCGGCGCTCGCAGCGCCCGCCTTATGGCAAGCTCATCGTCCACCAGCAGCACGCGTATCGCAAGTCCTGTCGCTGTTCCCATAGTCTCTAGTACTCCTTTGGCAAAGCTGCAAAAAAGGTTGTGCCATGTTGCAAATCACTTGTGAGCCACACGTCGCCTCCATGCGCCTGAGCGACATGTTTTGCTACGGAAAGCCCGATCCCGGTGCCAGGGATTCTGTGCTCGGACTCCGCGCAGCGAAAGAAGCGGTCAAACACCCTCTCCTGGTCCTCCTGTGCAATCACGGGCCCCACGTTGTGGACCGAAAACACGATCTGTCGTCGCCACTCTGCCGCCTCGATCGTGATCGTCGAACTCGTGGTGGCGAACTTTCCGGCGTTATCGATGAACTGCGTCAGCAGCGACTCCATCAGCTCGCGATCGCAGCGCACTGCCATGTCGTCTCGCTCCACATTCACCCGCACCTCAAGACCGGCAACCCGTTCCGAAAGGTTCGCAATCACGTCGTCGATCATGGGACCTACCGCGATCGTCTCCTTGTGCATTTCCATCTCCCGCGCGTCAATCTCCGCAGTCTTTAGCAGCCGCGTGGTCAGGTCGTTCAACAGCCTCGTCTGTTCATCGATCAACTGCACCAAGTCCGACTGTACCGCAGACAAGCCACCCATCTCATGTAAGCCGCTTGTTGCTGCGAGGATTGCAGTCAACGGCGTTTTATAGGCGTGTGCCAAGCTGTCCAACACGGTCGTCCGCAGCTGTTCCGCCTGCCGCGCACTCGCCGTCCGGCTCACATTCGCTAGCGAGTGATAACGATCAAACGTGATAGCGACGAGGCACGCGATAGAACTGCTCGCCAGCGGGCTAATCTCTCCCCGCAGTATGATCGCTCCGATCGCGAGTTCCCCGATCCTCAGCACTCGGCGCGTGAGACCGATTTCGGGCTCGTCCGTCGAGCTCTCGAAAAAATAAGCATTGCGGATCGAATCTTCCAGCTCTGGCCCCCACTCGCCCAACTGATATAGCTTGTCTAGGTCTGCGTCGAAGATCGCAATTGACTCCACCCCAAAGATAGTGAGCAGCAGAAACCCCAGTTGCGGGCTGGGCTCCTGGTGCAAATCGAGTTGGGTAATCTGCATCGCGAATTCGTAGAGGAGTGTAGCCTCTCTCGAATTCGCTTCGTTCCGCTGGTTCAATAGGAAACCTCGACCGGCGCGCGAAGCGTCTCTTCAAATTCGGCTCATCCATGGGTAGTCCCCGCGCTAGCGCGGAAAAAGCTGAACATTACCCTATCTTTAGAAAAAGCATACACAATACTCTCTTTCCCTACAATCCTTTTGCGCATGACTTCCCATCTTTCCCTGTCCGCCAGAATAATATCGCTACTCACATATTTCTTTATAGGTTCCTGATGAGATTTTTGCGTTCCTATATCAATCAGCAATCAACCAGTCTTTGGCCCTGAGCTCTCCACAGGAGAAAGTGTTGTCTCCCCACAAGGGACTTCTTGATCACACGCTGACGAAGTCAACCTTCGCCCGGCCTTGGAACGCCGTGATGATGCCAAAACCATGGCACTTCGCTCGTTCCAGGCATTTTGCCACCGGGAGATCTGCTCGTAGCGCTACAAATTGGGCTCTCCACCTTCCGGAGAATTCCAGTCAGTCAATGTACGGAGGCTAGAATGGACACCAAGCCACTCCTTCTCGAGCTACTCGTCTCAGGATTCTTCGCGATCGCCTGCCTAAAGGCACGCTCCGGAGACTTCAGCCGCACGGCGCTTTCCCCGCGCAACTTCCTCCGACTCACGGATCGCCTTGACCGTCTCCGCCGTACCCGTTGGCAATGGTGTTCGATGGTTCTGCTATTGGTGCTCATTCGACTCCAGAGCGGGGTTCCCTTGACCGTCGAGCTTACCGCGCTCGTCCAATTTGTCATCTTCCTCTCGCTCCCCCTAGCAGAGAAGGCCCCGGCCGCGGTTGTGCCTCCAGGCCGCTCTCTTCGCACCGCCCCGAGCCGCCGGGCCCACTCGGCTTCCTGATCTCATTTCGCACGCACGATGACCGTCCCACATCCGGAACTGGGCTACAACTTCACCGCTCTCTCTCCTTGACCTTCGAACCGCAACACTTCCGGTTTGAGCGCCCACAACTCTATTCATTCACCTCTTAAGGGGACGCACTATGGCAGCAAACAAACAACAGGGCAAATCATTCGCGCTCTTTCTTGTCGGCGGGACGATTGCTTCAGCCGGCCTGCTCGGCGCAGCCCTTGGCAAAGTCGCACTTATCGTCGGTCTTGTTCTGGTCGCACTTTCGCTTCTCTGGATGTTCAAGATCAAGTCGCTCGAAGGCAAGGTCTCCAACGGCCTTCAACCCCCGGCCATGAAGCTTGCCGGCGTTGCGACTTGCCTGTTCGGCTGGCTCATCGTTCTCTTCGGTCTGCACCTCAGTTCGAGCGTCGGCGGGCGCATGGTCTTCGCCATAGTAGGCATCCTGGTCTCGCTCATCGGCTCCCTCGTCATTTTGCCTGCTGCCTGTAACAAGAACGCTATCTGGAAGGCCTAACTCTTACCTCATCACGGAGCTGACCTCAATGAAAAAACTGCAAACCAAGATTGTCCTCGGAATCTTTCTTGTCCTGACTCTGGCGCCCTCGGTGTACGCCCAAACCCCCGCCACCACGAAGGATCTTGCCGCCGCCGTCGCCAAGGCGCCTACCGTCGCTGACCTGCAGAAGGGCGATCCCGGTGGTGCTCTCACCGGCAGCATCAACGATGTCCCCGTATCTGACGCCAAGACTGGCCTCACGATCGGCGACGTCGCCGCGCAGGTCGGCCAGAACAAGATCGGCATCAACTTCACCTGGACCCTGATCTGCGGATTCCTCGTCATGTTCATGCAGGCTGGTTTCGCCATGGTCGAAGCAGGCCTCTGTCGTGTGAAGAACGCCAATCACACCTACATGATGAACTTCACGGTGTATGCTTGCGGCCTCTTTGCCTACTGGTTGATTGGCTTCGCTATCCAGATGGGTGGTGCTGCCGGTAGCGGCAACCTCGGTGGACTGCAACCTCTTAACAGCGAACACCTGACCACCCTCTTCGGGCACAGCTGGGGCATCTTCGCTCACGCTGGCATGATGCTCTCCGGCAGTTCCTACGATGTCGGCGTCATGGTGATCTTCCTCTTCCAGATGGTCTTCATGGACACGGCTCTCACCATCGTCACCGGTGCGTGCGCCGAGCGCTGGAAGTTTCTCACATTCTGTGTCTCCTCGATTCTCATGGGCGCCTTCACCTATCCCCTGTTCGCCAACTGGGCATGGGGCGGCGGCTGGCTCTCCCAACTCGGCTCCAACGTGGGTCTCGGCAAGGGCTACTGTGACTTCGCCGGTTCGGGCGTAGTGCATGCGGTCGGCGGCATCACCGCTCTCGCCGTCGCGCTGATCCTTGGTCCGCGCATCGGAAAATTCAACAAGGACGGCTCACCGAATCCTATCGCCGGCCACGATATCTCCGCCATTCTCATCGGCTGCTTTATCCTCGCCTTCGGTTGGTTCGGATTCAATCCTGGAAGCACACTCGGCGCCTCCGGTGCCGGTTGCCTCCGCATAGGCTCCATTGCCGTCAACACGATGCTCGCTGGTTGCACTGGCACCTTTGGGGCCATGCTCTATATGTGGATCGCGAAGGGCAAGCCTGACTCCGGCATGAGCGCCAATGGTCTCCTCGCCGGTCTTGTCGCCATAACGGCTCCTAGCGGTTTCGTCAATACAGTCTCTGCCTGCATCATCGGTCTCATCGCCGGCGTCCTGGTCTGCTACAGCGTCGCCTTCTTCGAGAACAGCACCAAGGTCGACGACCCTGTCGGCGCCATCTCGGTCCACGGCGTCTGCGGCATCTGGGGCGTCATCTCCGTCGGGCTCTTCGCCGACGGCAAGAGCAACTACGGCGGCAGCTGGAACGGTGTCACCGGCTCGGTCACAGGCCTCCTCTACGGCGATGCCGGTCAGCTCGTCGCTCAACTGGTCGGCGTTGCCACGCTCATTGGCTTCGTCTTCAGCATGAGCTTTATCATCAATTGGATTCTCGAGATCTTCGTCGGCCAGCGCGTCTCCACGGAGACTGAGCTCGAGGGTCTGGACATTCCCGAGATCGGTGCTCTCGGATATCCCGAGTTTGTCATCAAGCCGGAACCGGCGTTCCTGCTCGCTGCAGACTAGTTCGTCGCGAGCCTCTGCGGCTTCCTTCAACAACGGCAGCGGGATGCGTTCTTCTGGCGCATCCCGCCACCGCCCTTACAACCCAACTAAGATATTCCCCCGAGCTGATTGGAGCCCAGGATATGAGCCATACATCTCTCACTCTTTCCACCCGTCCCGGCGACGCTGCATCAGAGGTCTCCATCGTCACGGACGCTGATGAGCTCTCCCTCGCAACGTTGCTTCCGGTTAACACACTCGCCCAGGTCACCACGATGTTTCGCGATCCCTATGTGCTCGAGAAGCACGAGCGAGTCGAGCTGATCGAGCAGCTTCGCCACGCTGTCGCGCTGGAGCCCTCCATCGTCGAGTTGCGCGTCATCCTCGGCATGGCCCTGTGCACCAACTTCGAAGCACAGACCGCGCTCGAAGAGCTGCGCGAGGCTACCCTCATGGCGCCCGACAATTTTTTCGCGCGGCTCAAACTCGGCGAGATGCTCATGCGCCTGCGCATCTGCACTCAGGCCGCTGAGCAGACGCACATAGCAGCGCAGCTTGCCTGCCATCCTATCCAGTCCGAAATGGCGCGCAAGCAGGCCTCGGCGATCCGCACTATGCTGCGCGAGGGTGTCGAACGCGGGGGGCATAGCAGCCCCGGCTTCGTTGTCTCCGTCATCGAACGTCTCCAGCGCCTCCTTTTCTCACCCAGCGCCGCGAGCAACGACCAGAGTCCAGCCACCCTCAATCCACGGTGATCCATGCCTGAGGTAATCCATGCCTGAACTGCTGCAGCTGGCGCTGCTCATCGCGATCTTGCTGCCTCTGGGCAAAATCGTCGCCTCGCTGTGCACCCGCTTCGGCATCCCCGCCATCCTCGGCGAGCTCATGGTAGGTATCGCTGCCGGACCCGGCGGTCTCGATATCCTCCACTTCAGCCTCTTTCACGGCACCCTTGCCACCGGCTCGTTCATGCTGATCGCGCAGATTGGCGGCATGGTCCTCATGTTCATCGCCGGCCTCGAGACCGACATCGATCGGATGAAGGAGGCGGGCGGGACCGCCTTTCTCGTTGCTCTCTCCGGCGTGATCTGGCCCATGTTGCTCGGCACAGGCGCTGCCCATCTTCTCGGAATCTCCTGGACCTCCTCATTATTTCTCGGGGGCGCACTCACCGCCACCAGTGTGTCCATCTCTGCACGGACCCTCATGGATGGCGGTCACATGTCCACACCCGAGGCCTCCGTGATCCTCGGCGCCGCAGTCATCGACGACGTCATGGGACTGTTCGTCCTCGCCTTCCTCACCGCTTACATCAGCAGTGGCACGGACTCCTTCGGCGTCGCTTCCGACGCTTCACGCTACTTGCAGAATCACTCCGCTCTCGCGGCCGCGCATCCCCTCTCCACCCAGATGTTGCTCATCGCCCTGTGCGTAGCCGTTTTCTTCTTCACCGGCTACGGCGCCGCAAAACGCTGGCTCGATCCACTCATCCTCCAGATGCGTCGCCTCTCGGCCAACGAGTCCGTCACCAGTTGCGTACTCGGCCTCGTCCTCTTCTATGGCATCTTCGCCGAGTGGTTCGGCAGCGTCGCCGCCATCACCGGCGCCTATCTGCTCGGCTATGTCTTTGCCGGATCGCGCTACAAGGCCGACGTCGAACGCACTTTCAACGCCCTCGGCCACGGCCTCTTCATTCCACTCTTCTTCATCTCCATCGGTCTTACCAGCAACTTCCGTGCCCTCGGCGGCCACTGGGGCCTGTTCGGCATCATCTTCTTCATCGCCGTCATCAGCAAGATGATCGGCTGCGGTATGGCAGCGATGGCCTGCGGCATGCGCTGGGTTCCCATCCTGCGCATTGGCTGCGGTATGGTCTCGCGCGGTGAAGTAGGCCTCATCGTCGCCGCAATGGCCGTCAAGGCTAACGTCTTCTCCCCCGCTGAAGTCGCAATGATCGTCGCCGTTGTCCTGCTCACCACCGTCCTCACGCCTCTCTCCCTCCGTGGCGTCTTCCATCTGCATTGTCCCCAGGACGATCATGGCGGGCCGTCTCCGCGTGGCGATCTGCGCGACTTCATCGCACACGAACCCGACTTCGGCGACAACAATCCTCCAAAACTCCCATCGGCGCAAGACCGAGAGCACGTTCTCTCGGGGGCGGAAGCCGCACGTCTAACCAACACCCTCTAACTCTCCACTCTTCCCGGCTCTTGTTATTACGTAGCTCTCACGCGACAGCGCACACCTGTGTTCCTCCGCCCTTCTGTTTCACACTCTCGACTGCGTAAATTTCCTAAACAAAATGTTCGAATTCCCTCGAATCCTCATAAGTCCCTAATGTCCCGCTTGGTAAAAAATAACTACACCTCAGTCTTACTCGATCCATCTGCGATCAAACGCTGGCTTCCTACCCATCGCTTGATCTGGGAAATGGGAGGTCTGTCCAAGTTCGCGGACTACTCGCTGATCAACTTGAAAGGACTGCCATATGACATTTTCCCCTTACTCTCGGCGCCTCATCGCGAAGGCTGCTCTTAGGCTAATGATTGGTTGCTCTGCATCTATCTTCATCCCATCCGCCCACGCTCAGGCTCCCGCTGCCGCGTCCGCGCCCGCCGCGGCACCCACATGGAGCGTCGGCTCCATCGACTTCAGCGGCTTTCTTGATGGGTATTTTAGCTACAACGCCAACCGTCCCAGCAATTCCGCCAACGGCCAGACCAACGACCTCTACAACTTCGACGACAAAACCGATCAGTTCAACCTCGCGGCCGCGGACCTCACCATCAACCACAATCCTGACCCCATCGGCGTCCACGCGGATATCATCTTCGGTCGCACCAATGCTCTCATCCACTCCGCCAGCGAGAAGGACACCGACTCCTACATTGAGCAGGCCTACATCAGCTATACCCCCGCCAAAACCCACGGCTCGGAGCTCGACTTCGGCCAGTTTGTCACCTCCGCCGGCGCCGAGACCATCCCCGCAAAGGACAACTGGAACTACTCCCGCTCGCTGCTCTTCGCCTGGGCCATCCCCTATTACCACTTCGGTCTGCGCACCTCCGCCCCCATCACCAAGACCTGGACCGCCGGCCTGCAGGTCGTGAACGGCTGGAACAACGTCGTCGCCAATAATGGGGGCGTCACCGTCGGCCTCACCAGCGCTCTCACCAAGCCGAAGTACTCCTGGACTCTCAACTACTACACCGGCCCTGAGAACCAGGACACGCAGAAGGGCTATCGCAACCTCATTGACACCACCCTCCTCCTCACGCCCGCGGCGAAGTTCAACGCCTACATCAACTATGACTATGGCCAGAACCGTACTCCCGCCTCAACAGCAGGCGAACTGATCACGCCCGCGGCTTCTGATCACTGGTCGGGCATCGCCTTCGCAGCTCATGCGCAGGCAACCGCCAAGATGGCCCTCGCCGGTCGTTATGAATACTTCAACGACAACGCGGGCTACAGCACCGGCACCTCTCAGAACCTGCAGGAGTTCACCGGGACGTACGAATACAAGTGGGCGGAAGGTTTGCTCTCCAGGGTGGAATATCGCCGCGACTGGTCCAACGCCGCGATCTTCCACAAGGGCGATACAAACATGGTGGATTCTCAGTCCACCCTGACCGTCGCCCTCATCGCCTTCTTCGGGCCCAAGCGCTAACCCAGCTGCTTCCTCCCACAACGTCAGCCATCCCGGAATACGCCGGCGCATCCACTTGTGCAGCCAGAAACGCGTCATCCGTGTAAGCAATATCGCCGCGGCCGCGCAGATGGTAAAGCTCCTACTTCAGAGAAGGTCAACCTCGTTCACAGAACATCGCTCAAGAGTGCAAGCGCTGACTTGGTCCTGCCTTCAACGCGTTGTCTTTCCTTCAAAGTATTGCTCTACTTCCTCAAGCGTCTTACCCTTCGTCTCAGGCAGGAAGAAGGCTGCGGTAAGGAGATAGACGACAGTGAAGCCCGCAAATAGCAAGAACATCTCCGTGTAGCCGTATTTGCTGACAATTGGCAGGAACAGCACGGCCAACGTCGTCCAGACGAGTTGGTTCAGGACCAGCGCAATGCTCATGCCGACCGAGCGGATGCGTGTCGGCATCAGTTCCGAAAGCGCCAGCCACACACAGACCCCTGGCCCCATGGCGTAGAAGGTCACGAACGCAAACAACGTAAGCGCGACAATGTAACCGTGTCCGGTGGAGGGGATGCGTCCGATGCGAGCACGCTCGATCTTCAGAGAATCCTTTCTCGCCGCGTTGAGGTCGGCAAACGGGTTCAGGAAGAAGGCCTTGTCGGCGTTCGCAGGAAGGCTGTCGTCACGAGTGATGTGAATTGGCTCAGCTCCTGGATTGTCCGATCGCACGTATGTCGTTGCACTCGTAAAGCCCCATACGAATAGATGATGGCGAGCGATGCGTGCGACGCAAGGTCAGCATCGTCCTTGTATCCACTGGCCGAAAGCAGTTTCGTCGCCTCCAGGGAGTGGACGGACAGTTTGAGATCATCGGAGGACATGACAAGCGCTTGTACCGCAGGCCCAACCTCAAGATCCTTTCGCTCCGTTTGATGGAAGAGTGTGGCCGTGGCGACCAGCGAGAGCATGACACCGGAGGTGCCAAGAACCAGCAGAAAGCGTCGGCCCTTGCGATCGACAAGCACCATGCCGACGAGCGTCATCAGGAAGTTGATCCCAGTGAAGATCACATAGCCCCAGTGGGATGCCAGGTCAGAAAGTCCGCTCTGCAGCAGGATACTCGTGTTGTACCCAATGATCGAGTTGATGCCCGTCGCCGTATTGCAGGCAAGGATCACGCAGGCCAACAGAAATGGTACAACATACTTGCTCCGGAGCAAGGTACCGGAACTCATCCGGCTCGTGTCCGGATGAGTGGCAACAGCGGCCATCTCTGCAAGCTCGAGGTAAGCGGCCTCGG
>DATCDL010000401.1:0-3874 GCA_036510715.1 Acidobacteriaceae bacterium | reverse complement strand
CCCCCCCTGCCCATGTGGTAGGCAAATCCCAAATTCATTTGAGCGCCGGCATTTCCCTGATCGGCGGCTTTCCGAAACCAGACGACAGCCTGTGCATAGTCCGGCGCCACCGAACCATCACCCATGGAGTAAGCAATAGCGAGGTTGTTTTGAGCCACGGCATCTCCGTCAAGCGCCTGCCTCTTGAGGCTGTCAACACTTTGGGAGAACACTGTGCAACTCATTGTGAAGAGCAAGAGAGCAACGGCGAACATTTTGACGGAATTACGGAATATCAGCACAGTTCCCACCTCTAACGCATGTTAGGCCTATCCAGACGCTGGTGGTGTGATTCGCCGCACCACTAAGTTCGGGATTACCATCCGCGACGTGATCGACAGATCAAGGTCGCAACCGCCAAGCTGAGAAGAGTTCCGAGGACGAACTCAAGACCGATGATGTACGAGGCTAAGCCTTCGGTTATGAACACGGTTCCGGGCTCCCCTGTCTTAAGTTACAGCTTCAAACTCCGCGAAAGTTCGGTTAAGCAAGTTTACAAAACTACGTCTGACTTGCGAGGACTCCATCTGGATCGGCAGCCTAGAATCAGGCCGATCCACCTGGCATGATGCGCTCGCGAAACTCGCGGGATCTTCCAGCTGCGGTCGCGTCAGACCGTCACACCGACGGCATTTTTTTGAAAAGGTATAGTCCTTCCATATCGAGCGCGAGAACGCAATAGTGGGCCTCTCACGGATTTGGAGGTTTGATCTATGTCGCTAAAATCGATAGTTTTGGCTGCCGCACTTTTCCTCTCAGGTCTTTGTCCCGCCTATGCAAACACTACTCCCTCTCTGCACTTCCACTCGGAGCAACAGGCCCGGCAGTACTGCCCGCATGACGCTGTCGTCTTGGTCAACACAAAGGCGAGTGTTTATCACCTTAGGGAGACTCTGCACAAGTTCTGCATCCGCGTCCTGATTGATTAATCAGATAGGAGTGAGGTGGGAGCGATGAAGCAGCAGAGTCGGGCGAGTCAGGGTGTGTTTGAGAAGTACGGGCGTAAGAGTCGCCGTGAGCTATTTCTGGACGAGATGGAGCCGATAGGTCCGTGGTCAGCGCTGGAGTCGCTGGTGCGTCCGCACTACGCGAAGACGACGATCCGTTTCTCTTAGCGGGGTTGATTGCGTCGATGGATGCGGTTAGCGGTTGCGTTTTAGTAGTTTGGAGGCCTCTTATCCGGCCTCCAGGCGCACTACTGCCCGAGCACAAGCAGGCGTTTGCGGTGGAGGTAGAGATTGACCAGGGCGAAGTTGGCGCACAGTCGGCTTCGCCCCGCATCAGACAAAATGTGTGCCCACTTCCATCAGCATCACTCGGCTTCCGTGCGATCTATTTCTCATTCAGCATCGAGCGAGCCCTTGCCGGATTGCAGACCCAAGCATCATAAACTCCGTCCGTTCGATCAACCGCATAGTCGCGGAGGAATGTTGTACGAAGGCTATCGCGGAAAACCCATAGATCAAAGGGTTTTTCACCGTGTGGCACCAACCAGACATCGTCCTTGCAACTATCCATCTGCTTCAGCACGTTGACTGGAAACGGTAGCAGCTTGGTCTCGAAGCGCGCAGTATTCCCCTCGAGCGTATAGGGCTGATCGCGGTACACCAGCACATAACGCAACTCCGTATGGTAATCACCGTCAACGGAACCGTAGCCCATTTGAATTGACGAGTGGTCCCGATATAGATCGAGATATCTGTCGATTGATTGCCGCGCGACCGCAACGCCAGGTGGCATCAGAGAGATCTTGACGTATCCATAGGCGCGTGGAATATACACACACGCGAAGAGAGTGCACGCAACTGCGATGGAATAAATCGGAACCTCTCGCTCCTCGTCTATTGTAGCTGCTATGTCTCTCGCCACGAGAGCCATATACACAACGATGGACGGAACAATATGCCACAAATAATGCAGCCCAGAACCGTGTTTCGAAGTCATCACTGCCATGAGAAGGCAAAGTACGATGATCAAGATTTCAGGAACTCTATGTCGAAACGCCAGCCCGAAGCGGCGCATGTACAGTTCCATCATCAGACAGGGACTGACCAGAAAGAGCGCAAACAGCACATTGCTGAACGCACTCGATGCGCTGAGCCCCTCTGAGCGCGTGAACAATATCCACGCAATATAGTTATGCAAAGAAACATTTGGGAGAGCAAACGGGGCTAAAGTGAATGCAACCACGGTGAGCAGGCAATAGGCCGTCGCTCGAAGCCCAAATCTACGATAGAGCACAAGCAGAGGAAACAGGATCGCAGGCGCTGCGCTGATCTTGAGTCCGATGATCACCCCGCCTAAAATACCTGTAAGTATCACAGCCAGAAGTTCAGCTTCGAGGAAGCTGGCGAGCATTGCGAGAGCCGAAAAAAGGACGATCCAAATGTCCGAGCGGATCGACATCGAATTCTCAGGATGCTGCAGAAGTATACTGAGCGGAAATGTCAGCAGAGCCACAGCTATGAAGTTTGAAACGAATTTACGGAGAAGAAGAAAGAGCGTTGCACACACTGCCAGAGAGGCTATGACTACAGCACCTCGCATCACCCAGAAGTGATTGATTCCCCCAGCAACTAGGGCAACCCGATAGATCAGAAATGTAAAAGGGCCATACATCAGCGAATAACTAAGGTTGGCCGAAGAGGGAGAGTGATACATCGGCAGCCCGCGAAGGCTTGCCGCAGCGATGCTGATGATATTGGCTTCGTCCTGCTGGATCAGGAAGCAGCGCAGTGAATCCAGCGTGATCGCCAGGTAGGCGCAAAGGATCAATAACCCGACAGCAAATGCGCAACGACGCAGCCATACAAAACGGCGTTCCCCAAAACACGCTGTGCTTAGAAAAACACCAACCCTGGCAATCCCAATACCCAGGATGAACCACGCTAACGGAACTTCTCTCAGGTAACGCAAAACAAACTTCACCCCGCGATATGAATCGATCGAAACCAGCATCCGTTCCTTTCCTCAGTGCAATCAAAGTCTATCAAGACGGAATCCGTGTATCTTTCGTGGGGACCCAGCCTTATGCTCTCCCTCAGATCTGACATGCATAAAGTTGTGACGGCTACAGCGATCACAGCGCCCCTCACCCGGCCCGTCTGCCTGACCGAGATACGCCTTACACAAAGAGCAAAGGGCGCGTTCTATCCTCAACTGGATCGGCGGAATTGCCCCCATCGTCATCGCCAGTGTTACCCGCTACTACGCCATGCGCCAACCAGCGCCTTCAATGCTCCCGCCTTTGATCGTGCTGCCTCAAGACGGCCTCAATCGGAGCCTCTCCATTTTCCGCAACCCACCTCACGGATTCCACACCCATCCCGCCTATCCCGCAACCAAGACACGCCAGCCTCCTCCTGCATGTCCCAATACACTGCATCATGCGCACCGACGCCACCACCCTCAAGCCAAAACCGAAGTAGCCAATGATCCGCTACAGCGCCAGGCGATGTCACCCTCGCATCCCGCGACCGCAAGCCATGCGCCGCCACAGCTGCGGATTCTGAAGCGCTCGCTGGCACTGACCGCGCTGTATATCGCAGCGAAGCTGTTCTTTGGGCTGCGGGCACACTCGCTGGCGCAGATCCTGTGGGACAAGAGAGATCTGGGCATGGGCAGATTCTGCGGCGTCCCCCGGGGTCGCAGACCGGAGTCATGCCATCAACAGCACCACGCCTTACCTTTCACGGAAACCGCACCGAGACGACCTCGCGGCCAAATGCGTGCCCAATAGGCCTAATCTCCACAGGCTCAGCAGCGAAGGCCTGCTCGATCCAGTTCCAGCCCCCCTGAGCGACTACGAAGATGTGTTCTCCAGGCTCGGTTTTGA
>DATCDL010000400.1:0-15468 GCA_036510715.1 Acidobacteriaceae bacterium | reverse complement strand
TGCGCTTATAGAATATTTTCTATAATGTCAAGAAGTGCATCCGACCGAAAGAACTCGGCTCGCTTCGATCTCTTGGGAGGGCGACTCTTGGAAGACGCTGAAGTCGTGGCCGAAGGCGATGCAATGGGATTTTGGCAACTCCTTGCGCGAGATGCAGCATGGTCGGACGGCGAAATTGAATGTCCGTCCGATGCAGTCCATTGGCCAAGGCGTGTTTGAGTTGAAGGATTCAGATGAGAGGGCTTGGTACAGGATGGTGTACCTTGCACGTGTTGAAGACACGATCTACGTTCTTGATTGCTTTGAGAAGGACACCGCGAAGACAGAGCGCAAGGACCTGAACACCGCGAGGAGCCGTCTAGCAGCGGTCAAACAACGCATTCTGGAGGAGCGGAGAAATGAAAAACGCAAGTCAAAACAATAAGCCCGGCCACGTTACCAAGGGAGACATCTTCGATGATCTGGGCTTTTCTTCTACGGAGTCTCTGGAAGCCAAGATCAAGGCCGACATCTGGCAGGCATTGATGAAGCATATCGAGCTGCATGGATTCAGCCAAGCGTATCTCGTGACTATGCTCAAAGTTCACCAACCAGACGTGAGCAATCTGCTCAAAGGAAAGATTTCCAAGGTCAGCATTACAAAGCTGATTCAGTTTGCGGGCAGGCTCAATCTCGATGCGCGGGTCAAGGTGACATCTCCAAGAGCGGGGAAGAATATCCAAACGTTGCGTGCTTCCAGTCCAAAGAGTGACAAAAGTCGACGGGAATTAATTCGCGCGTAGAGGAATCTGGGGCTCCGATTCAAGTCCGCGATGGGGCGGTATTTGCAAGTGCGTCGTACGCTCGCGCCTTTACGCTTCCCAAGAACAGACAAAACGGCATACCTGAATCCTGATTGCCGAAATGGCCCTCACACGGCCGAGTCTTCTTGAAGGACATATTTGCAGCGTAGTTCATTGTGGCCAGGGACACATTTCCGCTAACAGGCCGGCACATTGACGCAGACTTTCTCCCCTCACCCTTTCCCTTGCGCTCAGACGCCGGACCATACATTGCGGCAAGTTCTCGGACTGGAAAACCAACACGAACTTGCAGTAACGCCGGAGTCAACCTAGACCCCAAAACATCTCGGCAGGATAGCGGTACACGCTCATCGTGGTTGGGATGGAGGCATGACGCATGAGTTCCTGTTGCACCTTCATCGGCGCACCGGTCTCGTCCACCCACGAACGATACGTGTGGCGGAACGTGTGCCAGCCGAGTGCGCCATACCTCCCATCCGCGATCCGTCGAGCTTCATGGATCAACAACCGAGCCCCGTTCGGTGTGGGCTGGTCCTGTCGGCACCAGACCCCAGAGGTGGCTCCGCACGTCGGACAGGCTTCGATACAACAGCCAGACGGACGAAGATGCCGCTTCTGAATCTCCGTGGGGTGATACGGCCGGTTCGTATTGGGGTTGGCAAGCTCCAGTCCAGAACGATCCCTGTCAGGGATGGGTGTAAGGGGACATAATCCGGGGAGCATTCGGTTTTGGCATCATCCACTCGACCGCTCACAAAGCTGCGATGAACGAGGAGCGGATGCTTACGAAAATCGAAGTCGTCCCGCTGAAGCGCCGCGATCTCGCTCATGCGAAGACTGAGGCATTGAGCGATGCAGATCATCGATTGATCGGCACGGAATTCGCTGTCTCCGCCTTCGTGAAGCCGCTGCGACGCCTCCAGCGACCCGCATGAACACTTTTTCCTAAAACCCAAATTGGTAAAGCTACACCCTCAAAGACCAGACCTCGACCACTGTAATCTCAACCTCAAGGACGGAGACGGAGCTAAAGCTCATCGCAGCAGCGGGCTATAACGCCTGAGCTCCTCCTGCCGGCCAGGAGAAAAAATGAGGGGGGGGTAGTCGCCCCACGTCGCGGGCACTCAGCGACATATTCACGAAGTTCGATGGTGCGACCATGCCTGTGATGAGAGTGAGTAAGGAAACGGCCGCCTTTGCGAATAAATGTGGCGCGGGCAACGGAAATCAGAACTTGGCCCAGAATTCGAATCAATTCCGCGCTGCGAGTCCTGAGAAATCAAGTCACAATTGCCCTGCCGCACGTAATGATTCATGTGAAGGGGGATCTCGGCACATTTGGAGCCATTCAACCTGGAGGTTTCCGGATTGATGCTTGCGGCGCATACAACGACCTCCTCTAACTCATGTGATGGGTTCTATTGAGGGCATACATACAGGATCACATGCGTTATTCATCGCCTGTTCTGATGAGATTCGGCATAGGCTTTTAGGGCGCGAAGGCTTGGGATTGTGATCGAGCGCGCCTTGACCGTGACCAGCCCTAACTGCTGAAGCCGAGTGAGAGCGCGCGAAATAACATCTCGTACCGAGCCGATACGGGTCGCAATTTCATGATTCGACAGAACAAGGCGAAACGAAACGCATTCCTTATTGTCGGCGTCAGCTTCCTTCGCTTCGGCTAATAATAAAATCGCGAGGCGCTGGCCCACTTCATGAAACGACAGGATGTCGACCAGTTGTGCGTGCCTTCGCACACGTTCAGCCATCAGCTTTAGGGCTATGAGTGCAAACTTTGGGTTCTGTAGACAAAACTGATGGATTGCGGCACGGCCAAGAAAAAGCACCTCTGAATCGACCTGCGCAACCGCGGACGCAGGATAAGGGCCGTCGTCGAAAACAGGGACGTCGCCGAGAGTTGCGCCGGCGGTATCTATGTGCATCACCTGTTCACGTCCATCACTGTTCTGCTGAAATGCGCGTATCGTGCCATCCACCACTACGAACAGGCCAGTCGCTGGCTCTCCAGAGAAAAATAGCATTTCCCCCGATGTGAGGTGTTGCTCTTCGGCGCGCACGGCAAGCCACGATAACGCTTTCTCATCAAGAGATCCAAAAAGCTTGGTCTTGCGAAGAGCTGCGACCTTTCTGTCTGTCCGATCCATTGCTGCCTCCATATGACTTCAGTCATAGCGTTCCATACCCGCAGAGCATATTTTTGACAACAATATACGCGGAGCATCGAGAGGGGTGAAGTCACAATGCAGAAGTATGCTCTCAATGACATGGTTGAATTCAATCACGATCGCTTCAACCCTGCGGTTCTGATCAACGAGCCAGGTTACCGGATGGTCCATATCAGTATGCTCGCCGGTCAATTGATTCCGGAGCATTCAACCCCGGTTCGAGTGACAGTTTATGCGATACGGGGGCACGTCAGCTTCTTCGAGGGAGAGATCCCTTGTGAATTGCGGGCAGGCGAAGTGGTGAGCATTGTTGCCGGAGCAAAGCACAGAGTCCATGCGCATGAAGACTCCGTGCTTCTCGTCCTGGCTACTGGTGCTGAAGCGCCAGACCAGTTGCCGGAAGATCTTTCAGAAGAGCTTGACCTTCGCGAAGTTCCTCGTCCGCTACGGCATCCTCTCATCTTTGCTAAATTCGATGCGCTATCCCCTGGCGAGTCACTCAGGCTGCTCAACGACCATGATCCGATCCCGTTGAGCCGGCAGTTTGAGATGATACGGCCGGGACAGGCCTTGTGGGAGTACATTGAACGCGGTCCCAGTCTCTTCCGAATCCAGATTCGGAAGGTTGCATCTCCCAACGCGTTAGAGGTTCGGCGGACTGACGTCCCAACGATTTCAGGCTGAGGGCAATTGAGCATAGCGTTACGAATCCCAACGTTCACACCGAAGACGCGAGGAACGCAATGGCCACAATACCAGCAATAGACCCGGTCTTTCCAAAGAGAAATTATCTGAACAGCGAATTTGGCATTAAGTCATGGCTGTTGACGCAGGACCACAAACGCATCGCTCTTCTCTACGTGTTCGCGACAAGTTTCTTTTTCACCATTGGTGGCTCGATGGCCGCGTTGATACGGCTGAATCTGCTGACACCTGGCGGCGAGCTTGTGTCCGCGGATACATACAACAAGATGTTCTCCATCCACGGCATCATCATGGTCTTCTTCTTCCTGGTGCCGGTAGCTCCAGCGGTGCTGGGGAATTTCCTGATACCCCTTATGATCGGGGCCAGGGATGTTGCCTTTCCGAAGCTCAATCTGCTGAGTTGGTACCTGTTTATCATCGGCGGCTGTTTAGAGCTGTACATGATGATTTTTGGCGGCGTGGATACGGGCTGGACGTTTACCACGCCATTGAGCACGCACTATCTGAACAGTAACGTCGTCAGCGCTGCGATGGGTATCTTTGTGGCTGGCTTTTCATCCATCCTGACGGGGGTGAACTTTATTGTCACCATTCACCGAATGCGCGCTCCAGGAATGACCTGGTTCCGGTTGCCGCTCTTCATCTGGTCTTATTACGCGACATCCATTATCTTCGTTCTCGCAACGCCGGTGATCGCCATATCCATGGTGCTTATTGTGCTTGAACGTGTTGCAGGAATTGGCATCTTCGATCCGAAGGTAGGTGGGGACCCACTCCTGTTTCAACATCTCTTCTGGTTCTACTCCCATCCTGCGGTGTATGTGATGATTCTGCCGGGAATGGGAATCATGTCGGAGGTCATCGCATGCTTTTCCAGGAAGCGTGTGTTTGGATATACGGCCGTAGCATTTTCATCGGTCGGGATCGCCGTGTTCAGTTTCTTCGTCTGGGCCCATCACATGTTCATCATGGGTATATCAAACTATTCGGCCCTGGTGTTTTCGTTGATGAGCATGCTGGTCGCCATACCTTCTGCAATCAAGGTCTTCAATTGGTCCTTCACGATGCAGAAAGGCTCCATAACCTTCGATACGCCGATGTTATACGCCTTCAGCTTCATCGGGCTTTTCACCATGGGGGGTCTGACCGGGGTCATGCTCGCATCGTTAGGTATGGACATCCATCTGACAGAGACCTATTTCATCGTGGCTCATTTTCACTATGTCATGGTAGGCGGCATGGTGAGCGCCTATATGGCTGGACTGCACTTCTGGTGGCCCAAGATAACGGGCAGGAAGTATTCGGAGCAACTGGGGAGGCTGGCAGCATCTATCCTGTTTATCGGCTTCAATCTCACCTTTTTCCCTCAGTTCGTACTTGGCTATCTCGGGATGCCGCGACGCTATCATGCGTATCCGCCGGAGTTCCAGGTGCTCAACGTCCTGTCAACCGCCGGCGCCTCCGTCCTGGCCATCGGCTATTTGCTGCCAGCGGTGTATCTTCTCTGGTCGTTGAAGTATGGCGAGGTTGCAGGGAACAATCCATGGCGTGCAACCGGCCTCGAGTGGACGACGCAATCTCCGCCGCTTACCGAAAACTTTATCCAAGTCCCGATCGTCACTCAAGAAGCCTACGACTATGGCGCGCTAGATAGTCCAACTCCCGTGACTGCGGCCTGAATCCCACGAGTCTGGAGGCTCAATGGCATTCGTTATTGCAGAACCTTGCATCGGCGCGCGTTGAAACCCCAGATCATCGGGACAATGACGCCCCAGATAACAAGCACCACATATTGCTGAGCGAGGACGCGGGAAATTGCGGGCCTGTTGGCGTATGCAGCAGAGTCGTAGAAGTGAAGCAATTGACGATGAGAGCGACCGCAAATCCGCAGGTGGCCAGAATTACGCTTGAGTGAGGGACCATGATTTCTTTTGATGTTGAGCACCAGGGGGTTCACTATCCCAAGGATCGTCGCTTCCGCATCTGGATTCGACCAAGCATTCTCATCTGGATAGGTGTGACGATTTTATCGGCAGTTGCCGCATCCTGGACTGAGTTTGCCATCGCAGGGTTGCCTCATATTCCTCCGATCCCTCAGATCTATCCGAGCAACTTCGCAGGACCGCATGGTTTTCCGCTCTGGGTTCGTTATTGCCATTTCTTCAATTTTCTTTTTGTCATGATGTTGATCCGCAGCGGGCCTTCCATCCTGGTCGATCACCCACGCCTTTATTTCAATGACGACTGCGCGCCGGGGAGTGAATGGATCCGGTTTACGCCGCTCAAAGTTCCCCGCGACCGCGTGTGGACGGCAAAGGACGATGCCCGCTACATCTCGCCCTTGGTTGGCACCCCCGGCTATCGCCACACGATCGGCATCGCGCGAGTCTGGCACTTCATCAACGTGCATGGATTCATTCTCACCGGAGTGTTCTTCGTCATCATGCTCTTCGATACGGAACAGTGGCGACGCCTTGTGCCCACGTCCTCCGTCGTGCTCCTACAGGCCTGGAATACATGGGTGCATTACTCTACATTTCATCTGCCTCCTGAACCCAACGGATTATACGGCTACAATGCGCTACAGCAGATCGCTTATTTTGCCGTCGTTTTCGTCTTCGGACCTTTAGCAATTCTTACCGGTATTGCCATGTCGCCCGCTGTGGTGAACCACTTCCCCCGATATGCGCGCCTGTTCGGCGGCAGGCAATCGGCTCGGTCGATTCATTTCCTCACCATGCTCAGTTTTTTCGCATTTATCGTGGTCCATGTGACCCTGATCGTGATGACCGGCTTTGCTCGGAACATGAATCACATTGTTCTGGGCACCGACGGGCAGGGGCATCTTGGTCTTATTCTCGGATTTGTGGTTATCGGCATCGTCGTCCTTTCATGGGTCGCGGCGCACTACCTCTCGTGGCGTCACCCACGCGGGCTGCAGCATGCCCTCAAGTTCATCGTTTATCCAATGCAGTTGCTCACACTGAACAAACTTGTGCCACAACAGCATTACGCCGAGAAGGACATCTCGCCTTACTTCTGACCTAACGGGAAACTGCCCGTCAGTGACAATTGGAAGCATCTGGCGGAAGGCGGCTTCCGTGACTTCAAACTCAAGGTCGGCGGTCTGGTCGAAAACCCAGTCGAGCTTTCTCTCTCCGACATCGAGAAGATGGGCGAGATCGAGCACATTACCATGCACCACTGCATCCAGGGCTGGAGCGGTATCGCCAAGTGGGGTGGCATTCCGATGAAGACCCTCATCGAATTAGTACGCCCAAATCCGGAAGCGAAGACGGTCGCGTTTTACTCCTTTGGAGAGGCGCTCTATGGTGGCCCCTATTACGACACGCAGAGCATGGAGAATGTACTGAAGCCGCAGTGTCTCCTCGCGTCGCAGATGAATGGCGAACGTCTCCCGGAAGTTTATGGTGCGCCGCTCCGTTTGCGAGTTGAAAACCAGCTTGGCTACAAGATGGTCAAATGGATTGAGCGTATTGAGTTTATCGAGTCTGAAAAGCAAATAGGCAACGGAGAAGGCGGAAAGAATGAGGACGACGAATACTTCGACCTGTTACCTAATATCTGAGAGGTCGAGGCATCGATTGAGATCACGACATAAGTAGCAACAGCGGAGGGTTTAGGCACATGCTGGTCACGGTGAAGGCGCACTCGGCTTTATCAATGCAAAGTGTCTCCTCTATATGTTGAACGACTTAAGTCATAGCTGATACGCGAATCGGGGACTAAGGTGAGAAGCGTCGTTATTGTTGCCCTGAATATCTAAGGGCGTGAACGTGGGTAAGAGTGAAGGCTATGGGACCTAAAACACGGATGACGAAGATTTTGGTGGACGGTGGCGATCCGGAGGAGACTCGGAGGATCAGCTCACTGATCGGATTTGTGGATGGCCAAACGACAAACCCCAGTCTCATCGCCAAAAATCCAGAGATACAACGACGAATTACTTCTGGCCACAAATTTAGCTTGGAAGAGCAGAACAATGAATATAAGAGGATAGTGCAGGACATTTCGCCCCTGGTTGGAGATGCTGGAGTCTCAATTGAGGTTTTCGCGGACCTCAGTACAACGGCTGAACAAATGTTGTCGCAAGGGGAGGACATGTTCACTTGGATTCCCAACGCCTACATCAAATATCCATGCACGTACGAAGGCTTGCGGGCGGCCCAAATGTCTGTTGAACGGGGAATTCGAGTCAATATCACGTTGTGTTTCTCGCAGAGCCAGGCCGCGGGAGTTTATGCAGCTACTCAGGCCTCTAAAGCTCCAGCATATGTCTCCCCATTTATCGGTCGACTTGATGATCGCGGCGAGAATGGTATGGACTTGATAAAGAATATTCAGCGAATGTATGAGGACGGTGACGGCCATGTGCATGTTCTTGCCGCCAGCATTCGAAGCCTAGATCAACTGCTTGCTTGTTTCGCTTTAGGGGTTGAGCTTGTGACTGTGCCCACAAAAGTCCTCGAAGCATGGGTAGCAAATGGGCAACCAATGCCAGACCGAAACTTCGTTTACAGAGGAATCGATGCAACCGGTAAAGCGCTGCGGCCGATCCCCTATGAGGATATCAACCTGAACAAATCCTGGACTGCCTTCAATCTCAGACACGACCTCACAACGAAAGGCGTTGAAAGGTTTGTAGCAGATTTTGAAGGCACTCTTCAGCAAGTTGGCAGCGCACGGTGAATCGTTGAGCCAGTGCCATGCAACTTTCTGAGCGCTATGTAGAAGAGGCGCGGCCTATTTCGCCGCGTACATCGAGTCGCGCGAGTAGCAGGTGGTGATAGAGCATTCCGCATTCCGGACCAAGTGCAGCGAGAACCCGTCGATGTCCAACGGGGAAGCTCCGGCGATGAACGTCAGATTGCGAGCAATGCTCGAGTCATTCATGGGAAAAACATCGCGACGATCAAGCCTGCGCAGCAAAACGATCGCAGCCGTCCAAGGCCCAATTCCTTTGATCCTACAGAGAATCTCTACGGCATCGCGACTCTGTCCACTGTCACACGTTCTTTTTAGTTTGTTGTGACTTTCTGCCTATTTGAATTACTCGATATGGACGATGCAACCTGCTGGAAGATACGCTGCAATACAATCGCTTCATTGTGTTCTGTGTCTTTTGCTCCGTACACCAAGGTGATCGCAGGCCACTTCTGGGCCGCATGGATCGTTTGAAGAACGGTCGTTCGCACTTCCGGGTTCTTCAACTCAACCTCATAACGCTGACAGAATTCGAGCCACCGCGTCGGGTCGTGACCAAACCATTTCCGTAATTCTGTACTTGGTGCAATGTCCTTTGCCCATGCGGACAAACGCAGATCAACTTTTTTCTTGCCGCGCGGCCACAGCCGGTCTACCAGCACACGAAAGCCATCCTCGGCTGCTACCTTTTCATACGCTCGCTTTAGCAGAATTTTCATTCTTTCCATCCAAACTTTCTACACCCACTGCTGAATCGATACGTCACAAGTGGAAAAAGTTGAGGTTTTGGAACCTGATACAAATCCAGCTCTTCGGAGTTCTCCATAAAGGTGCCCGCACCGCCTGTGGAGAGAACGAGCAAAGCTGAATCCTCGATTGCTTCGATTCGATGTGGCATCCCGCTCTCAATGCAGATGATCTCTCCGGCATACAGTTCGTTGGGGAAAGATCCTGCGAACAGTGTGACATGTCCCACAATGACCTGCACGGTGGCCATCGCTTTTGACGTGTGCTCTGGAATCAGTTGTCGAGCGCGCATACTTAGGAACACCATGCGAAATCCCGGTTCGCTCATCAAGACGCTGGGATTGAATCGTTGGTCGTCGTATTCGATCAGCACGTTAAGATTGTGTTTTTGCATCGCAAGCACCACGCTTCAATAAGCGCGAGCATCGTCTTCTTTTGATACGGTAGGCTTTTGCAAATGCATACGCTATGACGTAACGCATAGCGTTAGGAATTCATTTGTTGGAGAGCACTCCGGTACGGGCCGGCAGGCGGGAAGAGGCCGTGAGCGTCGCCTGAGGTGTGGCAGGCAGCCCGGCCAGCAGCGAAACGGAGCCCAGCACGGGACTCCTCCGGCGGCCCACAGAAATTTGGGAAGCTAGTGATCCTCCATGGCAATCCAATATTAAATCGACGCGTATATGTTCCGCTGAGAGCCCGAAACGGCTCCCACGAGAGATACCATTGGACAATCGGGCACCAGCGCGGATCTTCGTGAATATACAGCGAAGCGGCCAGAATGGAGACTGCGCGTTAGACACCGGTGGCATTCTGTTCTTGATGCCGAGACATGGATTCCCGAAAAGGTAGTACGCTGCAAACAATTCATCATTGCGCGTCGTTCCCATTTCATAATCTTTTGCAGCGGTTGTCACTTCGCAGTCCAGTCGAGCTTCACAGATAGGCTGACACAACATTGCGAACCTAAATGAAAGCCCGGATTGACGTAGGGATATAGAGACGCTGGCAGCTCAGGACGCTTCTGACGGGTGTACCCTCTTCTTGGCGTAGCTCGTACCGGTTCGTTGTTCTGATCGCGATTGCGATTGGATTCCCGACCATCCTGCGCGGCGGATGTAGTCCTGCTGAATCGGAGAAGCATGGTAAGAACGTCCGGCGGCGGGACTTGGTAACACCAGGCCGGACCCGCTTGACTTCCTCTTGTTCTCAAGGAGAATCGTTGCGAAGTCTGGATCCAACGGCAGTTCGGCCTCAGAACATTCCGTCTTGACCGGGCCAATGCGCCCATTGAATACCCCCTCCTTTACCTTCATACGGAGCTCCTCAAAATCTATCGCCTCCCATCGCAACGCAAGCAACTCGCCGGCGCGAAGTCCCGTGCATTGGACGACTCGTATCATATCCTGATAGCTTTCCGGAACCAGCCGCAAAATCATAAAAAACTGATCGATGGTGAGATCAACAGGCTTTCTAGATCGCTTAGAGACGGAGTGGGGGGAGGACGGGATTGTGAGGCATGCGGCTATGGTCCTGCGCTCGAGGAAGGAGAACGTCTATAAACTGGCATTGCCGGAGGGTTGCGGGAGAGGCTATGGTGGTGGCGATGTTACGACGCTCAATGGATTTGCGAAGGCCTGCAATGAACCGGCAACGGGACGCATTCGTCCTGCGGGCGGAGGGGGACGTTAGGCTTCGCTGCGCGATCGGTCTGGGAGGATGGTTGTTGTGCGCCGCTACGCTGTGCGCGGGCGCTGCGGCGCAGGGGGCGTCGCAACATGTCCAGGCGCAGGCTGATGCTGCTAGTGCGGCGGCGCATGTGACGAGGGGCGAGGCATTAGATCGGCTCGGGCGGAGGCGGGAAGCGGAGGCGGAGTGGCGCGCGGTGCTGACCATCGATGCGTCGTCGGGTGAGGCGCTGGATGGGTTGTCGAACGATCTGACTAAGGATAAGGACTTCCTTGGGGTGGTGTCGCTGCTGGACCAGGGGCGGGAGAGGGGTTCGCTGTCGGAGACGCAGACGCTGAACCTGGGAGAGGCGCTGGGGCTGCTGGCGCGGCAGAAGGAGGCGATTGCGTTGCTGAACGGGGGGCTGCTGCGCTATCCGGACTCGGCACCGCTGGGGGATGAGTTGGCGACCGTGGAAATCCTGGCGGGGCAGCAGGAACATGCCTACGAGACGCTGCAGAGAGTGCTGGCGGAACATCCCGGAGACCGGCCGACGGAGACGCTGTATCTTCGGGCGTTGATGAGCGGCAAGTCCGACAAGGCTGCTGCGTGGGCAGAGAAGATCATCGCGGAGCACCCGCGGGATGCGGAGATGCTGTACCTCGGCGCTGAACTGGCGCAGAGCGGAGGGGATCCCAAGCGGGCCATGGAGCTGGTCAAGCGCTCGCTGGCTGCCGACGCGAAGGACTATAAGGCGCAGAAGCTGTATGCGGATCTGTTGATGGAGAGCGGCGATCTGCAGGGCGCGAAGGAGCATCTGGAGAAGGCGATTGCGCTGGGCGATTCGGAATCGGATGTTCGCTACCAGCTTTTTCGGGTGGAGACGAAGCTGGGAAATACTGCGGAGGCGAAAGAGAGACTGCAGGCTTATAGGAGCCGGCAGGCGGCGGACAAGGGGCGGATCGATACGGCGGTCGATGTCGACCGGGGCAACCTGGCGATGCAGAACGGAGATCCTGCGGGCGCAGCGGCGCTCTACCGGCAGGCGCTGCAGTTGTCGCCGGATGAGGCGCTGATCCACTACAAGTTGTCGCGGGCGCTGGACGCGTTGCACCACAGCGTCGAAGAACTGGATGAGTTGCAGCGCGCTATTCAGCTCGATCCGAATTTCGCCGAGCCGCTGAATCAGATGGGGTATCTTAGCCTGCACGGCGGAGATGCGGAGAAGGCGGAAGAGTTTTTTGTGGCGGCTACCAAGGCGTCGCCGTCGTATGTAGTGGCGTGGACAAACCTGGCTGCGACTTATGCGAGTGAAGCGAAGTGGCACCAGGCTGAAGACGCGACGGACCATGCGCTTCGGCTCGATCCCGGGAACAGGATCGCGGCACGGTTAAAGGCGTCGATCGCAGAATCGCGATCGACGCCTTAGTGGTGGTGGCTGCGGTGGTGAGGTATGCGCACCGGTTGACTGCGGCGTCTAGAAGGTGAACTTGGCGGCTAGTTGTCCTACGCGCGAAGCGTTGGCGGCGTAGCCGTTCCCTCCGTTGATTTGACCAAAGGTAGAGTCGCTGGGGTTCGTGTCCGGGTTCGACATGACAGGGTGATTGAGGGCGTTGAACATCTCGAAGCGAAACTGCAGGTTATAGCGGTCGCGAATGAGAAAGGTTTTGGTCAGGCTGGCGTCCACGTTGAAGGTGGGTGGTCCGAAGATGACATCCCTTGCACTGTTGCCGAAGGTTCCATCCGCTCGTGGGACGAAGGCGGCTGTGTTGAAGTAGCTCTTGAGCCAATTCGATCGGCCACCCTGGCGCGCCTTGAGGGGAGCGCCCGTGACGTAGTCCGCACGGTCGCTGCAGTTGGACTTGCAGCCGGAGCCGGTGTTGTTCTCATCGAGGGAAGGATTGGCGGCGTTCAGATCGGTGCTGTTGCCTCCGGAGATGCTGAACGGTGTACCCGATTGGAGGGTGATGATGGGGCTGATACCCCAGCCGCCGAGCGCCTCGCGGAGGAGCAGGTTGCGGCCACGCATGTTGGGCGTGATGTAGACGAAGTTGGAGACCCAGTTGAATGGAATGCTCAAACCGGAAACACCGCGATTCCAGCGGAGGTCGAACGGATCTCCGATCTCGGGCGATCCGAAGGAGATGTTGCTGGTGCTGGCGACGTCGAAGGTCTTTTGCCAGGTGAAGCTGGTTTGTCCCTGGAAGCCATGCGACAGGTTATGCTGCGCGCTGAGTTGCAGGGAGTTGTAACTGGAGCTAGCTCCGCTGTCTTCTTCAAGAATCTGGCTGAACTGGTTGTACGGGTTCGCCGATCCGTGACCACCGTTGTTGCAGGTGCTGCAGTAGATCGCGAAGTTGGCGTCGCGGACGTAGGCCTGATGATAGGACTCGCTGCCGACGTAGGCGATGCGAATGGAGGTCGCGTTGCCGAACTGCTGCTCGACCGAGAAGTTCCAGCTTTGCGTGATGCCGGCCTTGAAGTTCCTTGCGCAAGACGCTCCTAGGCTGATCTGACCACCGGTCTGGGTGGGGAACGTGGCGCTGGGTGAGGGCTTGAAAGAGACCGATGCGTAGGGCGGGAAGGGATTGACGCCGTTGGTACCAAACGAGGAGGTCTGCCACGGATTGTGGAAGTTCTCAAAGCCGGTGATGGTTTCACCGTTATTGGTATCGCACCGTCCACCATTGGGGTTTTGGACTCCGTTGGTGAAGCAGACCGGCGTGTTGGAGGGAGCGTTGGGAGAGAACGTTGGACTGAAGGGCGCGACGTCGGCGGTGTGGTTGTAAGCGGAGTAGGCGACCGGGACGGTGAACATTCCGAAGGCAGCGTGGAATGAGGTGTGGGGCAGACTGCGCGGCTGGAAGGCGATGCTGATACGGGGCTCGATGTAGCCGTAGTTGCTGGGCCGCAGTGAATCGGTTACACCCGTGTCTCCGGGGAAGTCCAGACCCAATGGAGCATTTCCAAACTGGGTGCTCTGCTGGCCGGGAACGAAGGCTGCTCCCCTGCCCTGGGCCGAGGGCGCGAGATCGGGATCCCAGCGTACTCCGGCGTTGAGGGTGAGGTTGGGGAGGAGGCGGAACTCATCGTTGACGTAGGGATCGATGAGCCAGCCTTTGATATCGGCGATTTCGCCTGCGCCCTGGTAATAGGACGACATGTATCCGAGCAGCCAATCGGCTGGCCCGTTGCCGGTGTAGCCGCCACCGAAACCGACTTCAGGATTGATGGGAAATTGTGTGTTCTCGACGGCCGACTGACGCTGGACGTCAATGCCGGCGGCGAGCGTGTGGTGGCCGAGGGTGATGAGGAAAGTATCGGAGAATCCGAAGGTGGAGCGGACCTCCTGCGAGGGTTCGGTGTAGCCTCCGATGGCTCCTCCGAAGTTGGCTCCTTCCATGTAGCACTTTTCTTCGCTGATGTTGATGTAGCGCGACCAACACATGGGCTTGCCCTGGTGGTCGTTGACGGCGGCGGCGTTGTGGGCGGTCTGCTCTGTGAAGAATCCGCTGGCGGTATTGACGGCGTTCGGATTGATCATCCAGGTGTGCTGTAGAAGCTCGTTGTAATACTGGAGGGTTTCGCCGAGCGTGTAGGACCAGTTGGAGAGGTTGAGAACGGAGAGCACGTTGCCCGGGACATCGCCGGAGGGCTGCGTGAGGTCGTTGATGTAAGAGCGAAGAGTGAGGCGCTGGGACTTGGAGAGGTCGTAGTCGAGACGTCCGGTGTATTCGTTGTAGCTGTCCTTGATGGCGGCGGTGGAGTAGTACATCTGGCCGTTGATGATTTGCTGGCCGCCGGTGGGGTTGCCAGTGCCGGAGGCGGGGGCGGTGTGTCCGGGAAGGCCGTCGTTGGTGACCTGCACGGCGACTGGGTCGAGTGCGGCAGCTCCACCGATGAGCTGGTTAGGCTTGCCGTTGGCGAATTCGAAGGGGCCGAAGAGCCAGCCGCAGGACTGTGTTCGAGGACCGGTGTAGCCTGAACCGCAGGCAGGGTTTTTAGCCTGGGCGTAATCGACGAGGCCGCTGAAATCACCATTCAGCATCTGCTGGGTGGGTGTTGTGGTCTCATTGGACGATCCAGCACCGACAGAGCGTGTTCCCTGATAGTTGAAGAATCCGAAGAGCTTGTTTTTGATGATGGGGGCTCCGAGATCGCCGCCGAACTGATGCCGTTTGAGCGGATCGAGCTGTCCGGTATTCCAGTTCTTGGCGTTCAAATCCTGATTACGCCAGAATTCAAACAGGCCACCATGGATCTGGTTGGTACCGCTCCGGGTGACCATGCTGACGACTCCGCCGGAGGAGAATCCGTAGATGGCGCTGAAGTTGTTGGAGATGAGGCGGAACTCCTGAATGGCGTCGGGGTTCGGCGTGGGAGAGTTGGCGGCCTGGTAGTTATCCATGTTGGAGACGCCATCGAGCATGTAGTAGATGCTGCCCTGGCGGCCACCGTTTGCGGACGCAGCGTTCTCCCCGGGAAACGAGAAGCCATTCTGATTGACGAAGCCCAACTTGCTGCCATCGACGATGCCGGGAGCGAGCAGAGCTAGGGCAGATGGGTCGCGGCCATTGAGCGGAAGCTGCATGACCGCGCGCTCGTTGATGGTGGTGCCAAGCTCGCCGGAGGTGGTG